>JADLCA010000306.1 GCA_020847495.1 Candidatus Hydrogenedentota bacterium
GATCAGCAGCGCACGGTCGAGACCCGCGACCACTTCGCTCCAGTTGTCGTGGCGGAGACTTTCCAGAAAGCTCTTGCGGATGCGGTAGGTCTTCCCGCCGATGATGACGTCCGCTTCTCCTGCGATCTCGATGTCCTCGGTCACACGCGACAACAGGTCGGCGAGATGGCCGGGGTCGTGCGGCGCGGCGAGCGTCACCACGGCCGCGCAAGACGGGATGAATCCCGCGGCCTGCAAAACCGCCGCACCTCCGAGGGAGTGGCCGAACAGGAGCTGCGGCGGCGCGTAGTGCTGCTCCATGTGGCGCGCTGCGGCGAGAAGGTCTTCCACATTGGACGTGAAGGTTGTCTCTGCAAAACGTCCCCCACTCTGTCCCAATCCCGTGAAGTCGACTCGGAACACACCCCAGCCAAGTCCAGTCAGGGTCCGGGCGATATTGACGATCCCTTTGTAATCTTTCGAGCACGTGAAACAGTGGGCGACAAGCGCGTAGACGCTCGGCTCGCCCTGGTCCGGTCGGTCCACCCGGGCCGCCAAGACATGGTCGTGGCTCCCCGCGAATTGTATTGCAGTTGACTTCATCCTACCCCGCTTGCGTGACTGCCACGAAATCCTGACGATGATTTACCGTGTGTCAGTCACTTCACCATTCGTCAACAGATTCTCTTTCACTACTGGATTCGAGTATCCCTGTTTTAGGGCAAGTGAAACAATCGGAAAACACATGCGTTTCATCTCAAATGCGACTAATCAATTTACAAAATATCAAATAACGATAGTCGTGTTTTCTATACTCTTGTGTCTGGCCAAGCGTGACATCCAATCATCCTATTGGGAAAAGATTGACGACACCATCGCCGGCGGAGCCTCCCTGCCCTCTCGCCGCTTCGTTGCCTCAGGCAAGAATCCACTCGAAATGTTGTCTTGCATTGACGTGTTGCATCTCCTAGAGTGTGCGGAAAGGTGGATGCTCCCTCCCGCATCAGGATCGCGAGACCGTCCGATGCGGACGCCAATGACGACACCATACCACAAGGAAACACCACATGAAGAAACGCCGCTTAGGCTTGGATGGACCCATGGTTTCCGCCATGGGCCTGGGATGCATGGGCATGTCCGAGTTCTACGGACCCCGCGATGACGCCGAGTCCATCGCGACGATTCACCGTGCGCTGGAACTGGGCATCAACTTCCTCGACACGGCAGACATGTACGGGATAGGCGCCAACGAGGAATTGGTAGGCAGGGCGCTGCGCGGAAAGCGCGACCAAGTGGTGCTCGCGACAAAGTTCGGGGTTGTTCGTTCAGCCGATGCGCAGTTTCGGGGAATCGACGGCAGTCCCGACTACGTGCGAAAGGCCTGCGACGCCAGCCTGAAGCGGCTGGGCGTGGACACGATCGATTTGTATTACCAGCATCGCGTCGACCCGAACACGCCGATTGAGGACACCGTCGGCGCGATGGCCGGGCTCGTGCAGGCCGGCAAAGTGCGGTACCTCGGGCTTTCCGAGGCGTCCCCGGCGACGATTCGCCGCGCACAGGCGGTGCATCCGATCGCGGCGCTGCAGACCGAGTACTCGTTGTGGAGCCGGGAGCCCGAGGACGAAATCCTGGCGACGGTGCGGGAGCTGGGCATCGCGTTTGTCGCGTACAGTCCGCTTGGGCGCGGTTTCCTGACCGGGCAAATCAAGCGTTACGAGGACCTCGCGCAGGACGATTACCGGCGTTATGCGCCGCGGTTCCAAGGCGAAAACTTTGGCAAGAACTTGGACCTCGTGCGGCACGTGGAAGACTTGGCACGCGAGAAGGGGTGCGCTGCGGGGCAGTTGGCGCTGGCGTGGGTCATGGCACAAGGCGAGGACATCATCCCCATCCCGGGCACGAAGCGGCGTGCGTACCTGGAGCAGAACGCAGCCGCCGCCAACGTGACGCTGACTGCCGCGGAATTGAAACGGATCGACGAGATCGCGCCCAAAGGCGTCGCCAGCGGACTCCGCTATCCCGAAGAAATGATGAAAGCGCTGAACGGGTGAGGGCAAAGACGCCCGGCAACGAAGCCGGGCGCTATCAGGAGCGCCGGCATCCCTGCCGGCTCTTCAAGACCCCTGCGAGGACCCCGGCGCTTTGGTTCTCTTCGGAAGCGGGATGGCCCCCTGGGAACGCCGGGCACCAGCCCGGCTACACTAATGGCCGCGTGCTGACGCTGGGCATCTGTGAGAGGTCCATCGCGATCACGCGCGTGAAGGGTTTTGCGGGATGCTGCGCGAATCGGGCACGAAGCCAAAGAGGCCAGGCTGGTGCCTGGCGTTCCCAGGAGGGGCCCACCAAGAGCGGTTCAATGCGTTCGTTGTTGCGGGGCTACGATCCGCGCTACTGCTTCTCCGGTTCCTGGGACACGGTGAAATCGTGCTCGGCGTCTTTCGTGGCGTCGAGGAGGACTTCGTCGGAGTCGAAGACCCGGTGCCGCAAAATGTAACCTGGGGTAAGCGAAGAGATAATGACCTTTGCGGGACCTGAGTAGAGGACCTTCACCTCATATTCACCGCGATCGTCGGTGAGGGCCTCCGTCGTGTCCGGCTTGGGTGGATCGCCGAAGTAGAGTTGGAGCCGCATGCCGGGCATAGGCTTTCCGTTCGGGTCGCTGACGGTGCCCCGCAGCCGGGATGGCTCTACCTGAGGCGGGAGTAGAATCTCGACATCCCTGCGAAGTTCGCCTTGCTTCATGGGGCCGACAGTCACACGGCCTTGACGCCCGAACGAATCTGAAACGTAAAGCTCGTAGGCCTTGCCGGCGCCATTCAGGTGGGGAAGCATGAATCGCCCGCGTTCATCAGTCGTGGGAGGATGGAACGTGGTGTCAGGATCCAAGTAATAGACGTATTTGTCATTAATCGGCGTGCCATCCTCGCTGATGGCCCGGCCCTCAATCGCGCACCCCTCCGTGACTCGAAACTCAACTTCCTTGTCTTCCCACTCGCCCTCCTTGTTCCCCACATAGAGCATTGGGCCATCCGTACGTAACGTGGGATCCTCTGGCAGAGCGAGGTACCAGTATCCCATACTTCGGTTAATCTGAATCGAGAAATGCCCGTCCCGTCCGGTGGATGCAGCAACCTTTCCGCCAGACAGGCTTTCGCTCGTGTTCTGATAGATCTTGGCCTTCACGGGTTGGCCTGTTTCCGCACGGATGACTCGTCCACGCACGGTGTAGGAATGGGATTGTACCGCTGCGAGCCGGAGAACCACTCCAGAGACGAGCGGAGTCTCAAGCACCACTTGCTCCTCCGCCCACAGTAGGACCTCATTTGCTCGCATGTGGGCGCACAACTGCTGCGAAGCCCCACGCTCCGATTGGGGACACCGCGATAATCGAAATCTGCCTTCTGCGGTCGTCTTCATGGGTTTGAAAGAGTATGGCCCCGTACTCACATCTGCACCTTCTACTGGTGCCCCATCCGGACCGAGAACAACACCTTCAATGTCGGTACCGGGCCTCATTTCAACTTCCACTGTCGAATGATCGCGGAAAGCGCTTCCGGTGGTCCAGGCATAGCCTTCTTTCGTGAAAGCAAAGTTGGGGTCATATCCAAGTCCGAAGTTGGGAGCAGACAGCATTCCACGCTCGTCGGTCAAGCCGATAGGCAGGCAACCGTCCGCAAGGACCAGGACTCCGGGGAGCTTGGCCTTCAGGGTGACTGTGTGCCCGAGCCCGGTCTGGATTTCGACTTCCGGGTGCTCCGGAGAAGCCCCTTGAATCCGGAACCAGCCGCCGAGTTCGCCCGCCTTCACACGCGCGAAGGCCCCTCCGAAAGTCCGGTCCTGGAAGTGCACGCGGCCATCCCGGTCTGTCACCCCCTTTTCCTCAGGCCCGAGTTCGGTAAAGCGGGGACCGTAATCCCAGTTCACGCAGTGGACTTCCGCGTTTGGCACGGGCTTGCCATCCTGATCTTGGACCACGATCGTGAGTGGCCCCCGCGGCATGCCCTCAAACTGCGCGAGCGCGCAGCATGAACAAAAGAGGAGAATGGCCGACGGCAGGGAAATGATTCTCATGGTCTTCTCCTTAAGGCACGCGTCTACTGCGTGTGAATGTCCTCGATTCCCAGAAGGTTCCATGGAACCGCGCGCTGGGAATCGCGCTCAAGACGCCCGGCGTGTAAGCCGGGCGCTACGGAATGGCGTCAATTTGGAGCAGTCTCTTCCAAGTCTCGCGGTCGGATGCGGAGTCGACCGGCAGGCCCCGCTCGTGGGCTATCCTTGCTCTCCTCTCTGAGACTGCGCTCTTGCGCGCAATCAATTCCTCGACCACCGCGAGGGCGAGCTCAGCATCAGGGCCAGACATCGTCCCTGGTTTCTCCGGCCAGGTAGATGGCTCTAGCACCAGTTGCTCCAGTGCGGACTCCGCAGCCCGGAGGTGGACAAGTTGTTCCGCGATGGCACCGCGCTCAATAGCGTCAACTTGCTTCGTGAACTCCACATAGGCGGGATGGTCATCGCTCAAGGCCCTCTTCGTTTGCATAATCCAGCGCGTGGTCAGACCATCAATTGTCTGCGCGTAGAATATGCGCAACGCGATTGTCTCTCGATCCGTGGGAGTCTCCAGCTCGAACATGGGACGCATGATCTCTGCAATGCGGCGCAGTTTCTCGTCAGCCTCGCGGCAGAAGACATCATCCTTTTCGTAGACATCCGCCAAGTATCCGCGCAGATACGCGTTGATGTTGCGTTCGCTGGGATGTTGATCGAGCCATTCCTGAGAAAGGTGCGGGCGATCCTGGAGGTATTCACTCAGCCAGGCGGAAGCCACTTCCTGCCACTCTTCGACCAGCTGTTGATTCTCCGCGAGCAACACATGGTGCATAGTGAGCCATCGGCGCAATTCAAACGGCATATCGGAGGTGCGCAACTTCCTGCACGCCTCAATCCGAGCCTTGCGAGCCTGCGACTTGTCTGCCGCCATCGCGCAGAGTTCAAATGTCTCTTGAGTGATTGTCCCATCCTCTTTCAAGTGCTTCAGGTCCGGCTGAATGGAATTGGCGATATAAGTCGTCAAGATAGGTTTGGCCAGAGGAAACTGATCCATAGGATCCGTTCGGTCGGGAGTGCGCGGTGGGCTCAGAGAGCGAATGAACGGCTCGTTGGGCCATGGTATGTCTGGCGGATTGCCTTCGTCAAAGGCATCTGGATTTATATAGGTGCCGGCGATCTTCTGTTGGGCCTTGGCTATCAAGTCGTCCAACGCCTTCTTGTAGTTGGGGTCCTTTTCGACGGCGGCGCTTGCTTCCAGAATTGAAAGGGCCTCCCGCGGGCGAATGTCTGCCAACAACCAGGAGGCCGTGTGCCGAAGGCTATTCAGGATTCCATTCTCCGTTCTCCAGAACCTACCGTTGACATCTCCCGTGAGCCTCCGCGCGCGAACCTCGCAGAATTCGGCGCTCTCCATCTTCTTCATATACGAGAGATCAAGGGGGCCTGGAGCGCGTAGCAGCGCGGCAATGGCGGATGTTCTGATTTCCATATACCGCCTTGTTGGCATGCCCTCGGGCGGTACGAATTCCAGGATACGGCGTGACAGCTTCAGCGTGCGTTCAGCAAATGGAAGAACCTGCCGGATGCTTGAGTGGGCGTTGTATGCGCCCATCCAGAATCCAAGGGATTGTTCCGCGTCCTCGCGCTCCAGAAACGCGTACAGCCAATCCACAACGGAGCGGTTGATGGGGATAGTCGCGTCTGAAGCCTGATCCTCGATGCGTTCCGCCCATGCCAACTGTTCCTGCCGGGGAAGATACTGGTGGATCGAGAGAATGTCGTGCACCCGTTTCAGTTTGTGGGCGATAATCTCCGGCGGGGACGTGAGGGGATCGAGGTCGAGAAGGCCGGTGCCGAAGTCGGTCGTCCCTGCGAGGCTCGCGGGCGCGGAGAGCAGAAGCAGTCCCGCGCACAGGATCGTGATGGAGATTAGGCTGAATCTCATAAACCTCTCTTCCCCTCGCGCGCCGGGCGGCGTCCGTGACGCGACATGGCCTTTTGGCAAGTAGTATTGTAACACAAGAGGCTTGGTGCTATGGCGTGAATCATTTGCGAGCAGGTCTTGGCGCGGCCTCTTTGCCTTTCACCTGCTGGGTTCAGGATCGAGGCGATTCTGGAGGGCGGACATTCCTGTCCGCCACACCAACCGACAAAAGGGGCGACGCGAAGGCCTTGCCGTGGCGGGTTGGAGAACCCGCCTTCCTTGTCACATCTCCGGAGGGTGGACAAAGTGGACGAGGTGGACGAGTTGGACCGTCTGGCCAGTCTTCTGAGCGGTGCGCTTGGCTGCCGCGCTCGGCGAGCGAGGCAGTACTGAAGGGCGTTCCGCCTTCGCAGAGAATTCTCCGCGTACCTCTGCGAACTCCGCGCCTCTGCGTTGGAGTGTTGTCAAATCACGGGCGAGACGCCCGTTCCCCCCTTGTTGCCTTTCCCCTTTTGTTCTCATTCCTGAATCGGTGTCATCGGTGAAATCGGTGGATAGATCTCCCCGTTTGGCTGCGGCTGCGCCGCTTTGGGTGGGGGCAGCTTCGGGCCGGGAATGGTATACCTGCGGGTCTTCGTTACATCGAGAGAGATTACGCTTCAAGCAGTTGCTCCAAGTGGCCGCCTTGAATGGGGCGGCGGGGGTGGCCTACAATACCCTGTTTTTAGCGTAAGTGCATTCTGCCGCAAGGTATGCCCGGGCATCCGGGTTCCAGAAGTACAGGCCTCGGAACGAAACACCGGGAATCGATACTCCGTCTCCAGTGGCGATGAATCGGGCAAGACCGTCGCCCCAGGGGCGCGGGGTGCCAGGCTCTCCCGAAGAAGGTATGTGGCAACGTGGAAAGTGATGTAAACACCTACGAATACGATCAGGATGAGATTATCGAGGCGGAAACGCGCGAATGGCTGCAGTCCCTGAACTACGTGATCGAGAATGAGGGGCCGGACCGGGTCATTCACATCCTGAGACAGTTGCAGATTCGGGCGCAGGCGGAGGGGGTCCGGCTGCCGTTCACGGCGAATACGCCCTACGTCAATACCATCCGGCCGGATGACCAGCCGGCCTATCCCGGCAGCCGCGAAATCGAGCGGCGGATCAAGAGCATCATCCGCTGGAACGCCATGGCCATGGTCGTGCGCGCAAACCGCGAGGAAAGCGGGATCGGCGGCCACATCTCCACGTACGCGTCCGCCGCTACCCTCTACGAGGTTGGGTTCAACCATTTCTTCCGGGGCTCGGGCAAGGACCATTCCGGCGATCAGATCTACTTTCAGGGTCACGCGGCGCCCGGCATCTACGCGCGGGCCTTCATCGAGGGCCGGCTCTCGAATGAGCAACTCGAGAACTTTCGCGCCGAGCTGGCGCCGGGTGGCGGCCTGTCCTCCTATCCGCACCCGTGGCTGATGCCGACGTTCTGGCAGTTTCCGACGGTGTCGATGGGCCTGGGACCGATCCAGGCGATCTACCAGGCACGGTTTAACCGTTACCTGGAAGACCGGGGCCTCAAGCCGGACCTTGGCAACAAGGTGTGGGCGTTCATGGGCGATGGCGAGTGCGATGAGCCCGAGTCCCTGGGCGCCATCACGCTGGCCTCGCGCGAGAGGCTGGACAATCTCATCTTCGTGATCAACTGCAACTTGCAGCGGCTCGACGGTCCCGTGCGCGGCAACGGCAAGATAATCCAGGAATTGGAAGCGATCTTCCGGGGTGCGGGCTGGAACGTCATCAAGGTCATCTGGGGCAGCGAGTGGGACGCACTGCTGGCGAAGGATACGCAAGGTGCGCTCGTGAAGCGCATGGGTGAAGTCGTCGACGGCCAGTACCAGAAGTACACGGTCGAAGACGGCAAGTACATCCGCGATCATTTCTTCAATGGCGATCCGAACCTGCTCAAACTCGCGCGCGGAATCACCGACGAGCAACTCCGCAAGATCAAACGCGGCGGCCACGATCCGGAGAAGGTCTTCGCCGCGTTCCACTCCGCGGTCAATCATGTGGGCCAGCCCACGGTCATCCTCGCGAAGACCGTCAAGGGCTACGGGCTCGGAGAAAGCGGCGAAGGCAAGAACATCACGCATCAGCAGAAGAAGCTGAACGAGGATGAGCTTCGCGAGTTCCGCACGCGCTTCGGAATCCCGATTTCCGACGAAGCCGTCGCGCTCGCGCCATTCTACCGGCCGCCCGACGACAGTCCGGAGATGATCTACCTGCGCGAGCGCCGCGAGGCCTTGGGCGGTTACGTGCCATCGCGTGCGGTTTCATGCCAGCCACTGAAAACCCCCGACGTGTCGGTGTTCAACGAGTTCAACAAGGGTTCGGAAGATCGTACGTTCTCGACAACTTTCGCGTTTGTCCGCATCCTGGCGAAGTTGCTTCGCGACAAGGAAGTCGGCAAGTACATCGTACCGATCGTGCCCGATGAAGCGCGCACGTTCGGTATGGAAGCCCTGTTCCGGCAGGTGGGCATCTACTCACACGTGGGACAGCTTTACGAGCCCGTGGACAGCGATAGCCTCATCTACTACAAGGAAGCCGAGGACGGGCAAATCCTGGAAGAGGGCATCACCGAAGCAGGTTCGATGTCGTCGTTCATTGCCGCGGGTACGGCGTATTCGACGCACGGCGTGCCCACGATTCCGTTCTTCATCTACTACTCCATGTTTGGATTCCAGCGCATCGGCGATCTCATCTGGGCCGCGGGCGATCTGCGGTGCCGCGGCTTCCTGCTGGGCGCCACGGCGGGCCGCACCACGCTGGCGGGCGAAGGCCTACAGCATCAGGATGGCCACAGCCACCTGTTGGCGAGCACGATTCCGAATTTGGTGGCCTACGACCCGGCCTTTGCCTTTGAGCTGGGCGTAATTCTGCGCGATGGCATCCGCCGCATGTACGAAGAGCAGGAAAGCGTCTTCTACTACATCACCGTGGGCAATGAGCCCTACGCCATGCCGCCGATGCCGAAGGATTGCGAGGCGGGCATTTTGAAGGGGATGTACAAGTTCCGCACCGCGCCCAACAAGAAGCACAAGCTGAAGGCGCAGTTGCTCGGCAGTGGATCGATCATGAATGAGGCGTTGAAAGCCCAGCAGATCCTGTCCGACGAGTACGGCGTGGCCGCCGACGTGTGGAGCGTGACGAGCTACAAAGAGTTGCGGCGCGACGCCCTCGAGGCCGATCGCTGGAACATGCTGCATCCCGGCGCGAAGCCGAAGGTGCCGTATGTGACCGAGTGCCTGGAAGGTGAACCCGGGATCGTGGTGGCCGCGTCGGACTACATGAAGATCCTTCCCGATGGCCTGGGCAAGTGGATTCCTCAGCGCCTGGTGTCGTTGGGGACCGATGGATTTGGGCGCAGCGAATCGCGGCGCGCCTTGCGCGACTTCTTCGAGGTGGACGCGAGGTTCATCGTGTTGGCGACCTTGCATGGCCTCGAGCAAGAGGGCAAGATCAAGCCCGATGCCGTCAAGAAGGCCATCAAGCAGCTCGACATCAATCCGGACAAGCCAAATCCGTTGCGCGATTGATTGCGCGGAGAGTAGTACGCAGAGCGGTCCGTGGATGCTCACTGACCAAGCATAGGACAGAGACATGTCAAAAGAATTCAAATTGCCGGTGCTCGCGGAAAACGTTGATAAGGTCACCGTGACGAGAGTGTTTGTCGCGGTGGGCGACGAGGTCGCCATGGACCAGCCGGTCCTCGAGATCGAGACGGACAAAGCCGCCGCCGAAGTGCCTTCGACAGTGAGCGGCACGGTGACTGAGATTCGCGCGCGTGAAGGGGCCCCGCTTCGCGTGGGCGATGTGGTGCTTGTCGTCAAGGACAACGGCGCCGCAGCCCCCGTGAAAGCGCCCGCAAAGAAGGAGGAGCCCGTCAAGGCGGCCAAGCCGGCGCCCGCTCCGCTTCGGACTGTTCCTCCGGTCGCGCCTACGGCGCCGAAGACCATGGACGCACCGGCGCCCGCGCCCGTCTCTGCGGAAGTGGAGACTGAAGAAGCGGAAGCCCTGGAGGATGAGTCCACGGAAGAAGCGGCGCACGTACGCCGCCCCGCGGGGAGCCCGGTTGCGGCGGCTCCGAGTGTGCGGCGGCTGGCGCGCGAGATTGGCGTGGACATCAGCGAAGTGCCGGGCTCCGGACCGCAGGGCCGGATTTCGATGGATGATGTGAAGGCCTATTCACGGCGCGTCAACACGGACGTGCGCGGCGCCTCTGCAGGAATGGTGGCGGTTTCCGTGCCGTTGCCGGACTTTGGGCGCTGGGGTGAGACCGAGCGCATCGCCATGAATAGCGTGCGGCGGCGGACTGCGGAGAACATGGCGGGCTCGTGGACGACGGTTCCCCACGTCACGCAGTTCGACAAAGTCGATATCACCGATCTCGAGCGCATGCGAAAGCAGTATGGCAAGCGCGTTGAGGCGGCGGGCGGCAAGCTTACAGCGACCGCAATCATCGTGAAGGTGCTGGCGGCAGCCCTCAAGAAGTTCCCGCAATTCAACGCCAGCATCGACATGGCCAACAACGAGATCATCTACAAGAAGTTTTATAACATCGGTGTGGCCGTCGATACAGATCGCGGTTTGCTGGTCCCGGTCATCCACAATGTGGACCAGAAGAACATTGTCGAGATCGCGGTGGAGTTGAACGGCCTGGCGGAACGCGCGCGCGAGCGCAAGAGCAAACTTGAAGAGATGCAGGGCGGCACATTTACCGTCAGCAATCTGGGCGGTATCGGCGGCACGGCGTTCACGCCGATTGTGAATCCGCCAGAGGTGGCTATTCTCGGGATTTCGCGCGCGAGCGTGGAGCCCAAGTTCGTGGACGGCGCGTTCGTGCCGCGCACGATGTTGCCGCTGGCGCTGTCGTACGATCATCGCGTGATTGACGGCGCCGACGGAGCGCGCTTCTTGCGGTGGGTAATCGAGATGTTGGAACAGCCGTTTCTTCTCTTCTTGGAAGGGTAATTAGTCCGTTCAGGGAATAGAACACCTGCGCGCCGGGGGCAGACCACACGCCGCGCAATCAGATAGGTAGAAGATGAGCAATTCAAATGGCCGGAAAGTGGTGGTGATTGGCGGTGGTCCCGGGGGGTATGCCGCGGCGTTCATGGCCGCCGACCTGGGTTTGGATACGACGATCGTGGACCTGGAAGCCAATCCCGGCGGGGTGTGCCTCTACCGCGGGTGCATTCCCTCGAAAGCCTTGCTTCATGTGGCCAAGGTATTGACCGACGCCGAGGAGGCCGAACACTGGGGTATCAAGTTCCAGAAGCCGAAAATCGACCTGGACAAGATGCGCGCGAGCAAAGACGCGGTTGTGAGCAAGATGACAGGCGGTCTCGGCCAACTCTGCAAGGCCCGCAAGATAACCTTCATACAAGGACGCGCGAGCTTCGAAGACTCGACCACCATCAAGGTGACGGACGAGCGGGGCAAAGAACAGTTCCTAAAAACAGACTATACAATCCTGGCCGCGGGATCGCGCCCTGCCACGTTGCCGGACCTTCTTATTGAATCCGACGCGGTGCTCAATTCCACCTCGGCCCTCCAGATTGAAGACATCCCCAAGACGATGCTGGTCATCGGCGGCGGATACATCGGACTCGAAGTGGGCTCCGTGTACGCGGCGCTCGGCACGAAAGTCACCGTCGTGGAGATGACGCCTACGCTGTTGCCGGGCGGCGACCCTGACCTGGTGGAGATCCTCGCGAAGCGCATGGCCACGGTGATGCACTCGATCCTCGTGAATACGAAGGTCGCCGGGGTGAAAGAATCCGTGGGCGGTATCACGGTGACCTTTGAGACCGGCGAAGGCAAGCAGCGTTCGGAGACATTCGAAAAGGTGTTGGTAAGCATCGGGCGCAAACCCAATTCGAGCGGACTGGCGCTCAACAACACGCAGGTAACCGTCAACTCGCGTGGTTTTGTCGAGGTTGATCTACAGAGGCGCACGACTGATCCGCACATCTTCGCCATCGGGGATATCGCGGGGGATCCGATGCTCGCACACAAGGCGTCGCACGAAGGGCGCGTGGCCGCGGAAGTGATCGCGGGGCACAACGTCGCGTTCGAACCCGCCGCGATTCCCGCGGTCGTGTTCACGGACCCGGAGGTGGCGTGGTGCGGCATGACCGAGAGCCAGGCCAAGCGCGAGAATCGCGCGGTGCATGTCGCACGATTTCCCTGGGGGGCATCGGGCCGCGCTTCCACGCTGAATCGGACGGACGGCCTCACGAAGATCATCACGGACCCGGATACGCACCAAGTTATCGGCATGGGTATCGTGGGACAGGGCGCAGGTGAATTGATTTCGCAGGGCGTGCTGGCCATCGAGATGGGCGCGACCGCGGAAGACATCGGCCTCTCCATTCACCCGCACCCCACGCTGAGTGAGACCATCATGGAGACCGCGGACCTCATCTTCGGAAGCGGGACGCACGTCTACCGGCCGCCGAAGAAGGACTAACCTGGGCCGGACTATCTCAAATCCCGGGGAAACACGTTTTCGCGAGCTGTAGCAGCGGACTTCTGTGGAGCGGTGGATGTTTCACGGCAAGAAAGTCGTTGTCGTTATGCCCGCTTACAACGCGGCGGCGACGTTACAGAAGACCCATGAGGAGGTCTTGGCGCAGGGTATCGTGGACCACGTGATCGTGGTGGACGATGCCAGCGCCGACGAGACGCTTGCGATCGCGGAGACCCTTCCCCACACTACAGTCCACCGGCATGCGCAAAACACCGGCTATGGCGGCAATCAGAAGACGTGTTACCGGCTGGCCCTCGACGAAGGCGCCGACATTGTGATCATGGTCCACCCGGACTACCAGTACACGCCGATGCTCATCCCCGCCATGGCGGCCATCATCAGCAGCGGGTTGTATGACTGCGTGCTTGGTTCGCGCATCCTGGGCGGAGGGGCTTTGCGCGGCGGCATGCCGTGGTGGCGCTATGTGAGCAATCGATTCCTCACCTTGATCGAGAATCTCCTGATGGGTTCCAAACTCTCGGAATTTCACACGGGGTATCGGGCGTTTTCACGGCGGCTCCTCGAGAGGCTGCCCCTGCATGTCAATTCCAATGATTTCGTCTTCGACAACCAAATGCTCGCACAGATTCTCTGGCTCGGATTCGGCATCTCTGAAGTGACCTGCCCCACGAAGTATATGCCGGAAGCATCGTCGATCAATTTCGTGCGCAGCGTGAAGTATGGATTTGGCTGCCTGGCCACCGCTGCCGCCTATCGCTTGGCACGCATGGGGCTGTGCCGCTTCGCGATGTTTCCGTGAACCCGCCGGAGGGTCAAGCGAACATGGAACGGGGCAGCGGTGTCTCGCTGCGGGCGAGAGCGCTGGTGCTGGCGGCAATCCTGGCAGTGACCCTGTCAGCCTACTGGCCCGTCTACCAGAACAACTTCACCAATTTTGACGACCCCGTGTACGTCACCCAGAACCATCACGTGCTTTCGGGCATTACTTGGGATGGATTGCTGTGGGCCTTCACGTCCGCGACGACGGGGAACTGGCACCCGTTCACCTGGCTTTCTCATATGCTCGATGTGCAGTGCTTCGGTCTGCGGCCCTGGGCGCATCACGGAGTCAGCGTGGCGTTTCATCTGATGAACACCGTTCTTCTATATGTCTTCCTTGGCATGGCCACGAAATCATGGGGTCGCAGCGCGGCCGCCGCGGCTGTGTTCGCCTTGCACCCTCTGCATGTGGAGTCGGTCGCGTGGATCTCCGAGCGCAAAGATGTGTTGAGCACGTTCTTCTTTCTCTTGGCGCTCATCGCCTATGCACGGTATGCCACCACCGGGAGGAAAGGCTTTTACTGGGCGACATTCACCGCGTTCGCATTGGGTATCCTGTCGAAACCCATGCTGGTTACGTTCCCGTTCGTGCTCCTGCTGATTGACGTATGGCCGCTTGCGCGAGTAGATGCGGGCGATGAGGGTGTGCGAATCAGATGGCGCACGATGCTTCCATTGACGATCGAGAAGCTCCCATTCCTTGCGGTAAGCGTGGGCTTCTGCGCCTTGACTTTTGTCGTGCAGGCACGCGCGGAAAGCGTTCGCACGTTTGGCGAGATGAGCATAGGACTTCGGACTGCCAATGCCATCGTTGCATACACCGCCTACCTGGGGAAAACAATCCTTCCCATTCGTCTCGCTGCCTACTACCCATATCCCCGTGAGGGATACCCTGCGTGGGAAGTCGCGTTTGCGGCGATTGTGCTTACGCTGCTCAGCGCAGCCGCTCTCCTTGCAGGGCGGCGTCGGCCCTGGGTGCCCGTGGGGTGGTTCTGGTACCTGGGCACGCTGGTGCCGGTTATCGGCCTCGTGCAGGTAGGCAGCCAGTCGATGGCGGATCGCTATATGTACATTCCCATGATTGGGCTGCTGATGGCCGTGCTCTGGACGGTGCCGGCGCCTGTATTTGCCCCGGGGTGGCGCAGAGCTTCTACCGTGGTTCTTGGTGTAGTCCTGTGTGTGGCCCTTTCAGTTCTTACCGCACGTCAGGCGGCGGTATGGCATAACACATTTACCTTGTTTGAACACGCCCTCGCGGTCACGTCGGACAACACAACGGCCCATGTCAATCTGGGTAGCGCGTACCTGGAAGCTGGGGACCTGACGAAGGCCCGCGAGCATTCCGAGGCGGCCCTGCACCTGGATTCCAGCCAGACCAACGCGTACAACAACCTCGGTGTCATTTACCTGCGAGAGGGGCAAGCGGCGAAGGCCGTCGAGGCGCTTTCTGCCGCGGTGAGCACCAAGCCAAACAACCCGGCCACGCAGTATAACCTTGGCCTCGCCTTGAAGGCCGTGCAGCAATTCGATGCGGCAATCACGCATTTCGCGGCATGCGTCCAGTTGGACCCGGATCATGTGGACGCGCGGAGCGAACTGGCGAGTATGCTTCTGCTACAAGGGCGAGCCTTGGAAGCGGAGGCGCACTACCGTGCGCTGGTGAATCTGCGCCCTGAGCGGGCCTCGGCGCACATCAACCTGGGCGTTGCGTGTGCGAATCAGGGCCGGTTTCAGAATGCGGTCACACACCTGGAGGAAGGCCTGCGCCTGAACCCGGAACAAAGCGAGGGCCGTTACTATCTCGCCGCGTGCTACACGGAGCTGGGCAGGCAGGAAGAAGCCATTCGCGAACTGGAGCGCGTGCTTGGGTCAGCGCCTGACTTTTCCCCGGCCAAGTCGCTGCTCAACCAGCTCACCTTGGACCCTTCCGAGCCGAAATGAGTCTTGTCTCCCAAAATGGGGTATAATGTTTGCGCCGCAGGGCGGGCCAGGTTATGGTGAGTTGGATCTTCCACATTTTGGCAGTTCGCATCAGCGGTACCCGATTGGAACATCACTAGTTAGGATTCATCACATGAAGGCAGCCCGTTTGTTTCCGCTTGTTTATGTCCGGTCTCTGGTGTTGTTTGCTGGCCTGCTCGCCAGCACGATAATGGGTAATACAGCCCTCGCCCAGGACCCCAACCCACCTTCAATTCACTCGAACCAGGGCGCCTGGCCTATCCGCCGCCAGTGGAACGCCGCGGAGACCAAGCATTACGCGGAGTGGGTACAGAACATCTACAAGCTCAAGACCAAGGGGAATGTGGAGCAGCGCATCGCGAAGCTGGAGCGTATCCTCACGGACCCGGAGATGAATCTCCTGCTGGACCCGGCATTCGCAGGTGAGGGTTCCAACCCGCAGTTGCCCAAGGGCACTATTCGCTTTCTA
>JADLCA010000307.1 GCA_020847495.1 Candidatus Hydrogenedentota bacterium
TCAAACCCCGTCTGAAACTTGTTCGCCACCACGAGGAAACGGTAGTCGGGCTGATTGAACACCTTGGCAGTTTGCGCCTCGGAGAAGGTGTTCATGTTTCCTTCGGTATAGTCCTTCCCGCCGTCCTCGACCTTCCCGGAGAAGGCCACCAGCGCCTTGAACGGGTATCCCTTCTTCTCCAGGTAGCGGTCCAGGGCCAGCTTGTACCGCACGGCGTGCAGACGCGACGGCGTCACGATCATCGCCTTGGCTTTCCCTCCAATGGCATGTTGCACCTGACTTGCGAAGTGCTCCACCATGATCCCCACTTTCTCGTTGATGGCGTGGGGATGGAGTTCCACGAAGGACCGCAACAAGTATGACGCCTTCTCCCTGTCGTACCGGGGATCCTGTTCGATGGTCTTGAGCAACCGCCAATAGGCCGTGTAGGTAGTGTAATTCCGCAACACATCGAGGATGAACCCCTCCTCGATCGCCTGGCGCATGCTGTACAGGCTGAAGGGTTCAAACTTGCCGTCGGCGCGCTTTTGCCCGAAGAGTTCCAGGGTCCGCGGCTTCGGCGTGGCCGTGAAGGCGAACATGGACAGGTTCGGCAGGCGGCCGCGCTTCTCCATCTCCGCCAGCAGCAGGTTCTCCAGTTCCTCCTCGGGCGTCGGGACTTTGGATTCCTCTTTCTCGGCCGCCTCCAGGTCGCCGGCCGCCAGCACCGATTTCAGGCTCTTGGTGCTTTCACCCGTCTGGGAGGAGTGCGCCTCGTCCACGATCACAGCGAAACGTTTCCCCGGCAGGGCGCCCATCTGGTCCGCGATCACGGGGAACTTCTGTAAGGTCGTCACGATGATCGTCTTGCCCGATTCCAGCGCGTCCTTGAGCTGACGCGAGGTCTGGTCGATGTTCTCCACCACGCCCAGGGTCTGTTCGAACTGCCGGATCGTCTGCTGCAACTGCCGGTCCAGCACGCGGCGGTCGGTGACCACCACGATGGAATCAAAGACCCGCGCATCCTTCGCGTCGTGCAGCGTGGAGAGCTGATGCGCCAGCCACGCGATCGAGTTGGACTTGCCCGACCCCGCCGAGTGCTGGATGAGATAGCGCTGACCCGCGCCGTGCTCGCGCGCATGGGCCACCATGCGCCGCACGGAGTCCAACTGGTGGTACCGGGGGAAGATGATGGACTTCTTCCCCGTCTTGCGCCCCTTCTCGTCCTCTTCCTCCACCTCGTGGATAAACTGGCGGGCGAGATCCAACACGCTGTCCTTCGACCAGATTGCTTCCCACAGGTAGGCCGTGGCGTACCCCTGCTGCGTGGGCGGCACGGGCGGGTTGCCCGCCCCGCCGACGCGCCCCTTGTTGAACGGCAGGAACAACGTTTTCTCACGGGCCAGTTGCGTCGTCACGTACACCAGTTCCGGGTCCACGGCGAAGTGCGCCAGGCACCGCCCATACCCCAGCAGCGGTTCCCGCGGGTCACGGTCCCGTTTGTACTGCTTCATGGCGTCTTGGACGGTCTGCCCGGTCAGCGGGTTCTTCAGCTCCGCCGTGAAGATGGGCAGGCCGTTGAGAAACAGCACCAGGTCCAGGCTGTTCTCGTTCTTCTCGCTGTAGTGGAGTTGCCGCACCACGGAAAACAGGTTGCCCTGGTACTTGCGCTCGAGTTCCTTGTTGAGACCGCTGGACGGGCGGAAGTAGGCCGCCTGGAACTTGCACCCCGAATCCTTGATCCCGGTCCGCAACACGTCGAGCGTGCCTCGTTTCTCGATTTCGTTGGCCACACGCTTCAGAAACCGTTCCTTCACCTCCGCCCCGTGGTGCTGCTTCAGCCTCGCCCATTCCTTCGGTTGCGTCGCGAGGATGAAGTTCAGCACATCCTCCGACATCAGGCACAGGTGCCGGTCGTAGGCGTCCGTGGTGTGCGCCCGATACCCGCCCGCCTTGCCGTAAGACAGTGGCAACTCGCTGGAGCGGTCATCTCGCCCGGTTGCGGCGGATGCGCCGTCTGTCAGGGCGGCTCCGATGGCGGTCTCGAAGGCGTTTTCGGATACGGTCGTCATGGGTGAACGTCATTTCCCTTGTGATTAGCCTCGGCCATCTAAATGGATTCGAATCAAGAAACTAAGACCGGACTCCGTACGGTAGATTAAAGCTGCAAGTTGACTGTCGCCAACAATGGGTTCAAGTGCGTGAACGCGATGGAAGAACTCCATAAGCTCCACACAGACTTCAACGTCATTTTGAAGAAACTTCCTCAGGCTGCCGTGATTGATGTGACGGCAGATATAGTTAACACGCCCGACGCGGGTCACTTTTCCATCCTTGGAAAGCCCATCGGGTGCCCATGCGGCGACATCATCATCCGGGGCCAAGAACCTTACTGTCCAATTCCACAACTCTCTCAGCGAGGACATAACCTGTCGTGCTCGATCAGGACCCTTCTGAGTCAATGCATGGTATGCACCCTCAAGCATGCCGGCCAGCTTTGGATCCACAGCCGCTAGAAGTTGCCGGCACGAAGTCTCCGTGAACCACGGACTTGCCTCCGCAAGTACGGATTCGTTGTCTTTGATTTCACCAATTGAGCGGAGCGACACTGCTGTAAGCGCAACGTCTTTTCCTGCAGATGGCAACGCAAATTCAGGTAATTGCTTCAGATCGCCAATATCGTCCGCCGACGGGATGAGATCGAGAAAACTTTGGGAAAACCTGTCCGTCAACGTCTCGATGTGACGTACCGATGTTTGGATTCCACTGTAACGAGTCGCGAACCGACTAAAATCCACTCCCTGCAAAGCTGCGGAGGCGATTCGTGCGGATGACAACGTTTCAGCTAGAGCGATGGATTGTGACGCATGAATCGAGAGGGTAGTTCTAATGTACGCTTGGAACAACGGAGCATTCGCGAGACTCCTTAGCATTTCCTGACACCGGCTCTCGGCCAACACCAGTGTCCGGTGAGCGTTCTGAGCGACAGCCGCTAGATTTGATTTGGATATACTAACTGCTACTTCGGCAAGACGGTTGTCAATGCTCTGCATTACTTTCGCAATTGGCAACATATTAGCTTGGGCACTTGCCATCAGTTGGGCGAACGCCATGCTTTGCCGGTCAAGTTGTCTCAGAATATCTGCGGTCGATTTGCTCGGCAGATAGACACTGGTATCCCCGTTTTCGTCAGCCTCTCGTCTGTTCGGATCTTCTTCGTCCATTAGTCTCTCACATCAATCTTGCCCGTGACCGCCGCGGAGATCAGGGCGGTGCGGTATTCTTTGAGGAGGTTGATACCTTCGCCAACCGCCACGACGAGATTCTGAGTTTCTGCGTTCCTGTTGCGGATGTAATCAGCTATCAAAGTCTGTTCGCTGCGCGGAGGGGTGACAATTGGAATGTTGCCGATGTCACTCATATTGAAATGAGCTACAGTCGATCCCTGAGATAGAGACTCGATAAACTCATCGGCAAGTCCGCCATACAGTGCATGAACGCCGAAATCACCGTCGAGCATGCGATGGTCAATCTTGAAAAGGACCATTCTTTGTCCGAGGCACAACTTGGGGGTGTGCGGGACGATACACGCCTCACCGGCAGGTGCTTCGCGTGTGAATAGGATGTCTCCAGGGGTTGGCATGCCGCGTCGAGTCCATTCGATGTAACCGTCTTCATCCGTAAACTTGGCGTCATTAGACAAATCGAGAGTGCCTGATCGAACGTTCGATGTGCGAACAACTAGATACTCACCGTCAGGATAGAAGGGTGCGGTCTTGTGCTCAGTGTCGATTATGCGATGCAATAGGTACTTGATACGTTTCACCTCCCAATGGGCGGGGATTTCGCCGAGCCATTCGACGCCGGAGTCTTTCATGGGGGCGTTGGGGTCGAGGCCTTTGGTGACGGCGTGGGTGATAAGGGCGGTACGCTTTTCCTGGAGCAAGGCGATGAGCCGCTCCTTCTTCGCAATCAGCGCGTCAATCTTCCCCGTCTCCCGGTCCAGAAACGTCGCAATCGCCCGTTGCTCGTCCAAGGGCGGGAAAGCCGCAGCGAAGTTCTCAACGCTGCGTTGTGTAATGCCGAAAAACGTGGTGCCTTTCTGCTCAAGGACTGTAAAACTTCGAAATGCGTCCGAGTCAAGCAGATAAAACAGAAAACGACCAAAGTACCTACCCTTTACGTCTCTGATGACGAGTAGGTGGCTGTTCAGGGACGTGGGCCCAGGCAATTCGTCAATGTATGCGATCTTTCCGACCGAACCGTCCTTGGTGACGAGCACGTCACCGGAACGAACTTGTATTTCGGGCGCCATATTGTAGCGATCGTCAGAAATGTGATAACAGGATTCCCAGTCGACCTTTCCATCGCGGAAATGCATACCGGTTACTAGATAGGGTCCCTCACTTGTGAACTCGTCGGCGCGTAGGTTTTGCCATCCGATTCGGCCCTTGATGTGCGAATTGAACTTGAGCTTGTCTACGGCCCAGCTCGACGGTATTTCACCCAGCCACTCTATACCTGGTTTCACGTACGCCGGATATGACTTATAACGGCTTAAGCCCGTTTGCCGGACTTTGTCGTGCACTTGCATTGTGGAATGGTCTTCCTTACCTATCGTTATCCATCGTCTTCCACGGCCCACCCGGCGGCCATGTCGCCTCAAACACTGTGTCAGCAGCAATGCTATCACGGACCGGGCCCAGAAACGAGCGCAGCAGTTCACCCACCGCATCGAAGGTCGTGGGCGCCGGTGCGTCGGGCGCGACCTGCCGCTGGAACGTGCGCCATCGCGCGAGGCGCTCCTCGTCCTGGTAGTACGCCGGCTGCAAGGCCTCCGGAGTGTCCATCGTAATAGCCGTCTGCCTGCGTCCAAACGTGGCCTTGATGGCTTGTCGCAGAACCGCACCCTCAAAGCCGAACTGCCGGGCAAGGACCGCCACGTCCCAGAAGTCCTTCATACGGCTGTTGACGGGTCCCAGGCGCACCATGGCCTCGAACTTCTCCGCGACCGCCGTCTCGCGGGGGTACATCAGGAGCCGCGGGGCCGGCAGATCGAGCAGGGTGGGGTAGTCCCCTTCGACGGGCGCCGGCGTGACCACGTCGCCGAACCCGATGTCGACCTGCAGCGGGATTCGTGCCGCGCCGAGGGTGCTTTCCATCTTGACACGGACGCCTTGGTACTCTTGATCGCCGCGGATGTCTTCGATGCGGATCGAATCAGGATTGAAGCGGAGGCCATCCTCCGGACAGGGCACCGCGGTGGCATCTGTAACGATCCGCCGGATGACGGCATGGTCCTGGGAACCGTGTCCGAGGAGGTCCACGTCCCGCGTCGGCCGGAATTCCTGGCCGGTCCACACGCGCAGAAGCGCGGCCCCCTTGAGGACCATCTGGTGCCCGGCGTCCGTCTGGCCGAGGCGGTAGAGAAACCGCTCGGACCCGTAGGCGGCGAGGATGTCGTTGTGCGTGGTGCGCCGCTCCTGCGACAGGTTTAATAGCCGTTGGTTGATGGAGGCGGAAACGTTCTTGATGTCTTTCCGGGGCGGCGTCATTCGGACATGGCCTCCAGGTAGGGACGCACGACCGTTCGCGCACGGCAGGCGTCCGCGGCCTGCAGGATTTCTGAGCGCGTCGCCTTCCGTTCGCGCAGGGCCTCGCGCAGGGCTTCCAGGGCCACGTCGCGTCCCACGACGCGCCGGAACCGGAAGCAATCCGCCACCGTCCGGGCCGGCGACGTTACCTTGGCGGGGACGCCTTCGATCTTGATCTCCTGCACGCCGTACGTAAGCGAGGCGCCGGAGAAGTGGACCACGCGGATGGGGGCGCCGTTGGGCGTGGGCTCCCGGTTGCCGCGGGGGATACCAATCCAGACCTCACGGGGAAGCTGAGTGCCAATCTCGTGGTAGCTCAGGGCGGACAGGAGACACAGGATCGCGTCCGGCACTTGGGCGCACACGAGCGCCAGCGAGTGGTGTTCGGTGGGTTCCACGCGGGACAGCCGGTACAGCCCTCGGCTGACGCGCTCCACCGTGCCCCGATCCTCCGCCTTCCGAAGCTCGTAGTAGGAAAGCCCGAGGTCCTCAAGATCGCGCGGACTGAACACCGTCCCGACCCCGGCTCTCTGGAGCTTCTTCTTTGTAATCAGTGACTTAGCCATGGCTATATTTTACAAATGTCTACACTTATTTGTAAATGTAAACATTTTCAAAACAGAATCCACTCAGACACACATACTAACCAGTTCAAATATAACGAGATACGTAGTCAGCAGGTGCGCACCGAATGAGACAGGAGACGAACCAAGGAACAGCGCTCCATATTCAATCCGCCGATTCCGCGTCTGACGGGACCAAAGTCCAAACCCGCATTAACGGAAGCTCGGTCTGAATCTCAGGGGAGAGCTTCTCGTAGTTACGGTAAATGCTCTGCACCAGATCCACCTGGTCCCAGAGACGAATGGAGAAGGTGCGGAGCCGGGCCTCGTTCTTGGCCGACTTGGTGAAACCATTCCACGACACCAGCAATCCTTGGGTGGCACGGAAGTTTGTCACGGCGCCTTGCAGAGCGCGCAACACGTCCACATCGGCAGGGTTCTCCGTGGCCTTCACCTGGACGCACAGCGTAGGCTCGTCGAGGCCCAGCGGGCCGTGGCCGGCCAGGATGTCCGCGCCACCGTCCGGTCCGGGGGCGGACCGATGGGTCATGAATCCCTCGGCCTGCAGCAGCGCCTCGACCAGCCGGGCAAGGTCGTGCCCGGCGAACCGTGTCCGCACGAAGGCGACGATATCATCGTGTGCCGCCTGGGCGATATCGATGCTTTGCGGCTCCAACGGATCTACTGGACTCTGCCCGCCTCCCGTGGCAATCGCAGCCTGGGTTCTGGAGGGACCGGGGTCCTTGCCGCTTGCCAGTACCGCCGCCACGCGACGTTCCGCATCATTGCGCTGAATTCTGCAAACCGTCATGAACGCGCCGAACGAATATAGGAGGTCCTGCTCAAAGGTGGAACGGGAGACCGTGTCCGTTGCCCACTGAACAGGGCGCGTGTGCCGCATCTCTCCGTCGATGTCCACGAACTGGTAAGGGCCGGACACGGTGCCGAGCGCGATCTGACCCGCCCGTGTCTTCAGGGGGAGCACGACGATATCTCCCACCTCCATGGCGGAGGCGAAGGCCCAAGCCTGCCGGGCAAGGTTACCCGCGCGGTTCGGAGACGCCTTGGGCTCGGCCTTCAGCCAGGCCTCTGCGACCGCCTCTGCGGAATCGTACTTGCTCAGGTCTCCAACCTCGCGAAACTCAATGATGGCACGGCCCGATTGAAGTACCTTCTCTTCCTGGTCCCCGTATTTGCCGGCCCGGACCAGCCATACTTTGGGTGTGCGATTCGCGGTGGTCATGATGAGACGTCCTTCAGGCTGAACTTCACCTCGTACAGCTTCAAGTTCACGTCGGGTATGGCGCTGACGGCATACCGCAGCGAGTCGTCCGCTTCCCGGGCAATAATCAGCCCTTCGACATTGTCTTTGGGCTTGGCCAATTCCTTGCGAACCCAGCCGATGTACCGTAGTACCTGGCCGACGGTCTGATCGCTTGTCTGGCCGCGCTTCAGTTCAACCACCAACCAGCGGTTCTGCTTTTTGTGCTTGGCGAGAATGTCAATGAAGCCGATACCGGTTGAGTATTGGTTACCGATCTCCTCTTCCCCATCCTCGGAATGAATAGTCCAGTCCCGGCCGAGCTCTGTCCTTGCCCAATTCTCGACGAGGAACTCCTCCATATGTTTCTCAAGGGCGAACCGTTCCGGCGAAGTGTCTACCCCGTCGCCTGGATCGAGAGGCGGGATCGGGTCGACGGTCGTGGAGCTTCCCTTGGGCAATGCCTTCCACAGCAAGCCGTCCAATGTCCACAGGTCCGTTTTCAGCTCGGAGGCCAGCTCGTTCAGA
>JADLCA010000308.1 GCA_020847495.1 Candidatus Hydrogenedentota bacterium
CGATGGTGTGGATTTCGTCGAAGTGGATCTTCTGTGCGTGTGCGCTAAAGATGTTCGTCACGCCGGGGTCGAAGCCGCAACCCAGCAGTGCCATGATGCCACGCTCTTTGAAGCGTTCCTGATAGGCCCACTGCCATTTGTACTCGAACTTCGCCTCGTCAGGCGGCTCGTAGTTGGCGGTGTCGAGATAGTCAACGCCGGTTTCGAGGCAGGCATCCATGATGGGCAGGTCCTGGTAGGGCAGCGCCACATTCAGGACGAGGTCGGGGTTGACCTTCTTGATTAGGGCTACCATCTCCGGGACGTTATCGGCATCGACCTGGGCGATTTCGATCGGGCGCGCGATCTGTTCCTGTATCTTCTCACAACGCGATAAGGTCCGGCTGGCGAGGACGATCTCCGAAAACACTTCGGGAACCTGCGCGCATTTGTGGGCCACCACACCGCCCACGCCGCCAGCCCCCACTATCAATACCTTGCTCATGAAACGAACTCCCTATTGCATATCTCGCCAAGCGCCGGGGACAAAACCGAAACGGCGGCAGTCTAGCAAATGAGGCTAGCAGCGCGCATCCTGTCGACAGGGACCGTATCCCACCACGCCGCTACCCAGAGACTGGTGTGGGACCGGCGCCCCCGCCGGTCGTGTGAGGACCAGCCAGCATCTGTTCAAAGATGACCGGCGAGGGCGCCGGTCCCACACCCTGCAACTGGTCTCACACCCTGCAACTGGTATCACACCCTGCAACTGGTCTCACACCCTGCAACTGGTCTCACACCCTGCAACTGGTCCCACACCCTGCAATTGGTCTCACACCCTGCAACTGGTATCACACCCTGCAACTGGTCTCACACCCTGCAACTGGTCTCACACCCTGCAACTGGTCCCACACCCTGCAATTGGTCTCACACCCTGCAACTGGTCTCACACCCTGCAACTGGTCCCACACCCTGCAACTGGTCCCACACCCTGCAACTGGTCTCGCACCCTGCAGGCGGTTCTACGCTTGGTTTGCTGGTCAAGGCTGAATCGGGGGTCCAACAATCTCCACGCCGTGCGTCGCGGCGACCTGCGCTAGTTCCGGGACGGAGGGCTGGCCTTCTGCACAGAGCGTGTCCACGTCGCGGAAGAAGGCCTCATATCCACCCGGAGTGGTGAGGATCAACATCCTGCCCGGAGTCTCGCTCACGCGCGCATAGGTGTGCGCAAGACCCCTGGGAAAAAATGCAAAATCACCAGGGCGCGCAACATGATAGGCATCGCCCGTTTGAATACGGTACTCGCCTTCAAGGACAAACATGCTCTCGTCCTCGTTGCGGTGAATGTGCAGCGGCGGACCCGCAAAGCGGGGGTCGTCTGTGATGAACGCGGACAGCGTGCCATTGGATTCCGCGGTGGTGGTCCGCACCCAGGTCGGGATGCCGATGACATTCAGGCATTCGCCTTCGCCGGGTGCTGTAATCGTGGCATGGAGGCCCGGGATACTCGCTGACGGGTGTTGGGCCACTGTGGTGCCGGGAGGCAACAGTTCCAGGCCGTATTCAGCCCCTTTCGCGAGAAACGTGGGGATGTCCGGCATGGTTACCGGCAGTGGCGGAAGGCCCATATCCTTCGCAGGTTCGCTGAACGTCTCGAAGAATTCCTCAAAGCCTCCCGGGATCAGGAGAATCGCCATCCGCACCTCGGCCGTAAGCGGCTCGAACACGTGGGCCAGATCGCGCGGCAGAAAAGCCACGGTGCCAGGTCCACAGTCAGCCTGCGCCGCGCCCGCGGAGAAGCGCACGCGCCCTTCCAACACGCAAAACAGCTCGTCTTCGCGCGTGTGCATATGTGGTGGTGGCCCCAAGTCCTTGCGATAGACGGCGTCGAACAGCGTGAACGCGCCGCCAGTATGCCGCGGCAATGCCACGTACGAGTGGCGGCTGCCGATGAACCACGTCGAATTGTCCTTCGTGGCCCGACCCAAGAAAGCGCCGTGCATGTTCATAGTCCCATCCTTGTGTAGAGTTGTCTGGTTGCCTTGCAGGGCAGAAGGCGCGGATTGTCCCCCACCGGCCACTCCAGAATCAACTCCCGCGCGGCGAGATGAATTGACTTGTGGCGGCATGGTTAGTATCTTCAGGATTTCCCAAGGGGGTGCGTTTCGCGCGAAGTATGCGCGAGGCACGGATCTAACACACAATGAGGAACTTCTATCCATGAGTACATTGGGGACCGCCGGCCTGCCTCTGCGCGTTGCGATTGTCGGCAGTGGACCGAGCGGCTTTTATGCGGCGGAAGCGCTGTTCAAATCGGGCCTGAACCTCAGTGTGGACATGTTCGACCGCCTGCCGGTTCCGTTCGGGCTGGTGCGGGGCGGCGTGGCCCCGGACCATCCCAAAATCAAGAGTGTCACGCGGGTCTACGACAAGATTGCCGCGAATCCTGGCTATGCCTTCCTCGGCAATGTGACGATCGGCCGGGATATCAGCGTGGAAGAGTTGTCGCGATTCTACGACTGCGTGATCTTCGCATCCGGCGCGGAAACCGACAACCGGCTCGGCATTTCCGGCGAAGATCTGCCGGGCAGCCACACGGCCACGGAATTCGTGGGTTGGTACAATGGCCATCCCGATTACCGAGACCGTGTCTTCGACCTGTCCAGCGAAGTGGCGGCCGTGGTCGGCCAGGGCAACGTGGCAATGGATGTCAGCCGCATCCTGTCGAAGACCGTGGACGAACTGCGCGGCACCGACATCGCCGAGCACGCGCTCGACGCCCTCGCCGAAAGCAAGGTCAAGGAAATTCACCTCATCGGCCGGCGCGGACCTGTGCAGGCCAAGTTTACCTTGGCCGAGATCAAGGAGTTCGGCGAACTCGATGCGTGCGACCCGGTGATCGACCCATCGAGCCTTCAACTCGATCCGGCCAGCCAAGCGGAACTGGACGATCCTGACAACCAGCACAGCCAGAAGAACTTCGCGGTCCTCCGATCCTTCGCGGAGCGCGGGGTCCCCTCGAAATCGAAGCGTTTTCATATCCGCTTTCTCGAGAGTCCGGTTGAGATTCGCGGCAGCGGCAAAGTCGAATCGCTCGTGCTGGAACGCAACCGCCTGGAAGGCGAACCCTTCAAGCTGCGCGCCGTGGGTACGGGCGAGAAGCACGAGATGCCTTGCGGGCTCGTCTTCCGCAGCGTGGGGTATCGCGGTGTGCCCGTTCCGGGCGTGCCGTTCGATGAGCGCAAAGGTAGAATACCCAACGAGGATGGGCGCATCTTGAAGGATGACAGGCCGTGGGCGGGCCATTATGCCGTGGGCTGGATCAAGCGCGGCCCCAGCGGCGTCATCGGTACCAACAAACCCGACAGCCAGGCCACCGCGGCCGCGCTGCTGGCAGACGTGCCTTCGCTTTCCGCCTGCGCGGAACGCGACACCAGCGCCCTGGTAAACATGCTTCGCGCGCGCGGTGTGCGCCCCGTGAGATTCGCCGATTGGCAGCGCATCGACGCGGCGGAGATTGAACGTGGCAAGGCTAAAGGAAAACCGCGCGAGAAATTTTGCCGCGTAGCGGAGATGTTGTCTCTGCTTGATGCGTGACGCGGGCAGATCGCACAAGAGTCGGTAGATAGGCCAATGAAGGAGAGATTCAGCCAAGCAAAGACACAGGCGAGGGCGCCTGTGCCACACGTCCTGCTACTCATTGGCATTCATACAGATTCGCCCAAGTCCACGAGCAACCTCCCGGCAGAAAGAGAGAAAGCGAGTCCAAGGCGTGGCAAGCGCGTGTGGCACAGGCGCCCTCGCCTGTGTTCCATTAAGACCGATCGGTCCGATCCGTCCGATCAGATTCAAGAGACAGGCGCTCTCGCCTGAGTTTCATCCCGGAGCCCCGCTCCGCATGGAGGTGTGTAGCATCATGATTCGCTCTCTATGCTCGCCACGTGCCTACCGGAGCATCGGCACCACGACGATTGCCGCCGTGTTTTTCCTCATCCTCGTCGGTGGGATTGTACGCGCGTCGGGCGCAGGTATGGGCTGCCCCGATTGGCCCAAGTGCTTTGACCGCTGGATCCCGCCAACGGATGAATCGCAACTTCCCCCGGACTATCAGGAGATCTACAAAGACCGCGGATACGCGGACACAACCTTTAACGCCGTCAAGACGTGGACGGAATATATCAACCGGCTGGTAGGCGTCACCATTGGGTTCCTGATCTTCCTGACGCTGCTATCCTCGCTCGGCTACCTGCGAAGCGACCCGGCCGTGACTGGGCTGAGTCTCGCCTCGTTTCTTCTGGTTGGATTTCAAGGTTGGCTAGGGTCGGTGGTCGTCTCCTCGAACCTGGTCCCCTACCTGGTCACGCTTCATATGGTCTTGGCACTGGTATTGGTCGCCGTGCTGATCCTCGCGGTAGCCCGCTCACAACGGCAAACCGCGCCGTTCGCTTCAGCGGCTTCGCGTCCGGCTCTTGGTGCTCTCCTGTGGATAGTTCTTGCGTTGTCGCTGGTGCAAGTCGTGCTCGGCACACAGGTGCGCGAGCAGGTGGACGAACTTTCCGCATCGCTCGGCACCACAGACCGGACTGTGTGGGTCGAGCATTTCGGCACGGGTTTCTACGTCCATCGTACCTTATCGCTGTTGGTGCTGGCGCTGAACGTGCACTTGGCGCGCACGATACTAAAGCAGGGGGGAATGTCCG
>JADLCA010000309.1 GCA_020847495.1 Candidatus Hydrogenedentota bacterium
GCAATGGAGATGGTTCGAGACGTCTGGGGGAGCGAATGGACCAAGGAAGAGCATGATGCGGCAGGCAGGCCAGTCAAGCAGGATCATTGGTAGCTATCGTCATCCAAAAGTCAGGAACACTTTCGGGCACCATCCACGGTGCCCCATTCTGGTCTTTTATAGCATGAATACACCTGTTTAGGCAACTGTTTTCTTGATTCGGGGCTGGGGACCCCCTTTCCACGCGCCGCTCGGGCGCCGGCTGGTGTTTGCCCTTGCGGTCCCGCGTTGGCGCTTGTGCGTGCCGCTCACAGTGCGCCCGTGACCTGTCAGGAGTCCTGATACGTCCGGCGCATGGTCGTCGACAGGATCCCCAAGGCCTCGCGGTATTTGGTGACCGTCCGGCGCGCGATATTCAACCCCTGTCTTTTGAGAATGTCGGCGATCTTCTGGTCGCTCAACGGCCGGGACTTGTCCTCCTCGTCGATGATCTTCTTAATGACCGACTGGACACTCTTGGAGGACTGGGCATCGCCCGTGTCGCGCTTGAGCCCCGGCGAGAAAAAGTACTTCATCTCGAACAGGCCTTGCGGGGTTTGCATATACTTGCCGCGGGTCGTCCGGCTCACGGTCGCCTCATGCACGCCGACCCTGTCGGCGATTTCCTGCAACGTGAGGGGTTTGATCCGCTCGATGCCGTGCTCGAAGAAATCCCGCTGGACGTCCACGATGGCGGACGCAATGCGAAGGATGGTCTGCTGGCGCTGCTGGATGTTCCGGATAAGCCAGCGCGCCGACTCCACCTTGTCGCGCAGGTATTGCTTCTCCACCTTGGTGACCCGCCCGTTCTGCATCATCTGACGATAGTCCCCGTTGATCCGCAACTCGGGGATGGTTTCATCGGAGAGGTACACGACATATTCATCGTCGATCTTCTCGACAATGACGTCGGGCGTGACATATTGAGGGGGATCCGATGAGAACTCCAAGCCGGGCCATGGATCCAGTCGTGCCAGCAATCCGGTGAGTTCCTCGACGCGTTCCTGGGTAATCCCCATCGCCTTGGCGATCTTGGGCACCTGCCGGTGCTCCAATTCCTCCAGATGCTCCGAAATGAGCGTCTTCAGCTCATGCTCATCCGGATACTCCACGTTGGTCTGGAGCAGGAGGCACTCCACAATATCGCGGGCACCGACGCCTGTCGGTTCGAACCGTTGCACCATATACAGGACACGCTCAACCTCGGTGGGCGTGACACCCGTCTTCTCCGCGATCTCCTCGACGGACCCGGTGAAGTAGCCCTTGTTATCGATGTCGCCAATGATGGATTCCCCGATCTCATAGGTCTTTTCGTCGGGCGCGGCGAGCCGCAGCTGGGTGAGCAGCTTGGATGAAAAGGACTCCTCCTTCGTGATCGAGTTCTGATAGTACTCCCGCCGGCTATCCACTTCGTTGTTCCGGGAAAAGTCCGTGCCCTCCCGGCGGAAATCCGTCCACATGCTGGCATAATCGTCGAGGTTGAAAGCGCTGTCGTCGATGGCCTTCCCGTCAGCGTGTTCCGTAACTTCCGGAATGCGCTCCGGTTCGGGCTTGGCCTCTTTCTGTATCTGGTCCAGGACGGGATTGGTCTCGAGTTCCTGCTGGACATACTGTTCGAGTTCGATTCCCGACAACTGCAGGATATGGATAGCCTGTTGCATTTTCTGGGTCAGCATCAGACGCTGTGTCTGAGTCTGAGCCAGACGATGTTCCATATGCATCATAGCGTAGGAGGTCCCCTTAGCAAGTCACGTGCCATTATAACCTCTATTCCGCGTCATGTCAATTGAACGATTCCGCGTGTATTGCTATAATTTCTAGTATTACAAGAAGTTATGCTTTCGATGGGAGGCGCGTTTTGATACGGTTTTGTCTGCTCGGAAGCGGAAGCAGCGGAAACGCCGTCCTGGTGGCGACGCACGACTCCAAAGTGTTGATTGATAACGGGTTAAGTTTCCGGAAGCTCCAGGCGAACGCTGCGGAAGTGGGCGAAACCCTCGACGATGTGCGCGCGGTCTTCGTCACCCATGAGCATTCCGACCATGTCAGCGGGGTTGGAATCCTGGCCCGAAAACTGGATGTTCCCGTCTATATGACGCGCGACACGTTCAGTGCCCTCCCTCCCCACGTTGGACGCATCCCCCGTGTGGAGTTCTTTGAGGCCGGGGAGGATACGGTTCTCGGAGACCTCACGGTGGGCAGCTTCAGCATTTCCCACGACGCCGCCGATCCCGTGAGCTACGTGGTCGAGTCCCGGGGAGCAAAGCTCGGCATCGCCGCGGACTTGGGGCATTCCTCGGAACTGGTGCGCCGCCGCCTTTCGGGTTCGCACGGCCTGATTCTGGAATCGAACTATTGCCCGGACATGTTGCGCCGGGGGTCCTATCCCCCCATGATCCAGCAGCGTATCCGGGGCCGGCAAGGACACCTCTCCAATGCGGACATGTGCTCCTTGCTGGCGCATGTCATGCACGACCATCTCCACGTGGTTGTTCTGGTTCATATCAGCGAAGAGAACAACACCCACAATCTGGCCTTGCAGATGGCCGAGGGCGTGGTGAAGCGGCGCCCGGTGCGGTTGTTCACGGCCACGCAGAACCGGCCCACGCCGGTGTTCGAGTTGAGTCCATGAATGCAGCCGCGTTCTTCCGGACAGACGAGGTCCGCCGCGCTCTTGAGAGAGTCTCGCAAGCGGGGTCCATGCCCGTCAGCGTGCATTTTGTGGAGGGAGACCACGAAGGCCCATCCCTGGCGGGCGCGGGCAAATGCGAAGCTTGCAAGTATGTGGCAGGCTGTCCCGGTGGCAAGGCCGCTTGCCGGGATTCACGCATGTCCGGGTCACGGCGGGCGCTCACGCGCCAGCACCCGGTTGCGTACCTGTGCCACATGGGTTTCGCCTGCGTGTCTGCGCCAATCCTGCCCGAAAGCGCTCCCGGTTTCGTCCTGACACTGGGACCGTACTGTCCCGCGGAGGCACCGCAGACGTTGACGCTGGATGCGATGCGGGGATTGGCGGCGCTTGTTGATGAGGAGCGGCCCTTCTTCCCGACGCCGTTGACGGACATCGCGCTGGTTCCCAGCGCTTCGGTTCCTGTCATCGCCGAGTGGACTGCCGAGAGCCTCTCGGAACTCTGGGAGCGCATGAGGGAACGAAGCCAGGAAGTTGAGCCGGCCATCGAAGACGCGGGCATGGGCATTCGCCGTCCGTCACGAAAGCGGCGCCCCAAGGCACCGGACCACTCGCCATACCGTGGGGCCGAAATTGCGGCCGCCCTGGCCAGCGGCAACCAGACGCTTGCGCGCTCCCTTGTGAAGTCGGCGCTGGCGGAGGTCGAGTCGAAAGGCGAGGTGCTTGCCGTCCGCAGGGCCCGGGCAATCGCATTGGCGGGTGCCACGCTGGAAGCGGCCGAGTGCGCAAATCTGGACACGTTGGACTCGTGGGAAGAATTCCCGGCCTTCGTGACAGCCCTGCGCCAGGCGCGATCGGATTCCGACCTGACCTCGGCAGCCATGTCGCTGCTGGCGATTGTGCTTCGCGGAACGGCGCGGGCCTCCACCGATGGCATGTTGCCGGAACTTGACCGCCTGATCATGGCCCGACTGCCTGAAGCAGTTCGGCTTGCGGAAGTGGCACAGCGCCTGAACCGGCATCCCACCGCGATTACGCACCAGCTGCAGCGCAAGTTCGGGTTGTCGTTCAGCCAGTATGTGGGCCGGGTGCGGATCGACATGGCCAAGGAACTGCTGCGGCGCACACGGCTCGGCGTGGGCGATATCGCCCAGCGGGTCGGCGTCGCGGATGCCAGCAACTTCAGCAAGTTGTTCCGCAAGTTCGAGGGGGTGTCGCCCCAGCAGTACCGGAGCCGGTACAAGGGCCAACGGTGAGCAGGCACGTCTCCCGAATGGGAAGCTGGGCCGCTGCCTTGCGCCAGTGGTGGCTGCGTGTGCGTTGCCCTTCCGAATTCCTGTGCGACAACTGCCGCTACGACTACCCATCCGCGTGCAGCCGTCCCGAACGGCCCAACGCGACCCGTTGCCAGGACTACAAGCCCAAGTGAGGGAGGAAAGCATGGTCAACCTTTTGTGCGCCAGACAGACCTTGCGCGGGGCCTGTTTCCACATCTGGATTCTCGCCGCGGCTGGGATGCTCCTTGCTGGATGTGGCCCGCGGGAGCCACAGTCCATGGACGACACTACCCCGGTCACGGAAGGGGCCGCGAGCCTGCTCCAGTTGATGCCTGAGCCGGCCATCACGGCCGCCGCCGCACCGTCGCTGCGGGAATTGGAGGAGCGCGTCGAGGCTTTTCTGCTCCGGGCATCTCCGCAGCAGATCAATATGGAGGCCGAGATTCGCGTGGTCGTGCAGCAACTGGGCCGCGTCGTCCATGTCCCCGATGCGCGCAGCATAGAGGACATCGCCCTGGACACCGGGATTGACCCGGAGCGTCCTGTGGCCGTGTATGTGGCGGCGGCGGAGCCTCCGGATGAACTTACCGGCGCGTTCGCGGCGTACGTGATGGACTTGGAGCGGGCCGAAAACGCCCTGCGTGAACTCTCCGGCAGTACGCCGCCAGCGCCGGCCGGAGAAGTGGTCAGCGGCATTACGATCTATGCCAGCGCGGAGGGGGAGTTCGCCTATTTCGTCAAAGACAGCCTCCTGGTTTGCGGGTTGGCGGAACCGCTCGTGCGCGGCATTGCGGTACGCCTGGGCGCGCCGTTGAAGGTGTCTTACGAGCCGTCTCCGGCAGACCATATAGTCCAACTGACTCAACCCGGCGCTCTGCGGGGGTTGACCGATGCCCCTGACCCTCCGGCCGAGGCGATGGCAGATGCGGGCGACGGAACATCGTGGTCGCAGCCGGCTCTGGACGCCCTGACGGGCGGGCCGCCAATCATCACCACATGGCGCATTGAAGAGACTTCATTGGAGGTTCACACCCGAATTGAAGGCGCGGCCCATCCCGACGCCATCTTGTGGCGCGGTGAACCCGGCCCTCTCGAGCATCTGAAGTTCCTGCCCGAGGATACGGTGGCAGTGGTTTCCTTGGGGTTGAATGGCGGGTGGAGGAATTCCGCAGAGCAATACGCCGAAGCGGCGCTGTCGGAAGCCGGCTTATCATCGCCTGCCGCCGGAGGAACTGCGGAAGGTCCGGCGCAGATCATGAAGCTGCTCGGCGGCACGGCCACGTTCTGTCTTGCTGAAAATGGCGGAAACCTACCCATTGTCGCGTTGCTGGCGGAGTTCCAGAATGGCGAGGAAGCCCACAAGAAACTGCGCGAACTAGGCCTGTTCCCCATCGTGAGCGAGACTTACAACGGCATCGAGATCCGGATGGTGCCCGTTCCGGTGCCTGGAGGGGAAGGAATATACGCCGCGTTTCAAGGAAACACCTGGGTTGTGACTAGCGCAAAGGCTCCGCTCAAGACCCTGCTGGACCGGCTGCGCGATGGCAGGGCCTCAACGTGGGCGGCGAAACAGACTCCGCCGGTGGACGCCTCGTTGCCGCGCCTATCCTTCGTGGCGGTCAAACCGCAGGGGCTCACGGGGGCCTTGGCTGCCGTCCAGTCACAGGGGGCGGTTTCGGGTGAAACAGCCTCCACGGCGGGGATGGTCTGGGAGAAGCTCGAGGACATCCAGATGACCGAGGGGATAGAAGAGGGAACCTACCAACATCGCCTCAGCGTGCGGGTTCGCTAACCCGGATTTCTCACACGCACAAGGTACTGTTCTTTCAATCCCTGTAGAATCAGCAATTTCCGAGACTCTGGCATATCCTCCGTGTTTACACGGTGTGCGTGTGAGAAATCCTCTCGAGTGAGCCTACGGGCCTTTGCGAAAGCATATCTCACCGCCCGCTACGCGGGGGGCGGTGAGATATGCGGGCTAATGCGCAACTGCGTGATTCTGCGTATTTTGCACCATCCCCGACCTGTGGTATTCTTACTACGACGGAGTTCGGTATTCCCAACATAGAGTGAAGCCGGTGACGAAGCCATTCTTTGTCAGAGAATTGCGCAGTTCGATGGATGCCCTGGGAGACACGCTGAAAAGCGCCCTGGCCGCGCTGGTGGAACGAGGATGGGTGGAATCCGGACATACCTTCTATGCGCAACTTTGTCTCGAAGAAGCCTTAGTGAACGCCATAACTCATGGCAACCAGTGTAACGAGTGCCTGAAGGTCCGGATCGAGATGACCGAGGAAGGGGAGTATTGCCTCATTCGGGTGTACGATCAGGGCGCGGGGTTCACTCCCGAGCGTGTGGCGCTGCCGAACCTGGAGCAGCTCAACGGCCGGGGAGTCTGCTTGATTCGGTATTGCATGGATGAAGTCTCTTACAATCACGAGGAGAATTGTCTCGAAATGAAAATGCGGCGCAACACATTGTGCAAAGGGGGAGCCCGCCATGAGTGACGCACGCTTGGTGGCCTTCACAGAACGCGGCGTGATTACGATCGGCACGATTCAGGCCGGCAGCGTACTCGACGCGGTCAACGTGACCCAATTCGGAAAGGAAGTGTTGGACTTTGTCAACACGCATGCCGGGGTCAACCTGCTTCTGGACTTTCATTCCGTGGAATACTTGTCGAGCGCCGTGCTGACGGAACTGCTGCGTATCAACCAAGCGTGCAAAGACGCGGGCGGCGGACTGCGCCTGTGCGCGCTCAATAGCGACATCAGCAAGGTCTTCGAGATCACCAACCTCGACAAGATGTTCGTCATCTACGGCGCCGTGGACGAAGCGGTCATGCGTTACGCGCGTTCGCTCGCCATTCAAGCCGAGGAGCAAGCGTGGTCGCACGTCCGTAAGGACACTTGATGGCCCTGCGTTTTCAGACCCGCCTCAGCCTCGCCATGAGTCTGCTCATCGCCGTGGCGATCAGTGCCATGGCAGTTCTGACATTGTGGGCCGGACTCTCCATGATCGCCGGCCATTACAACAAGATGGGCGTCACCGTCACCAAACTCGCCACACGCAATATCGAATATGGGGCGGCCCTGCCCAAGCGCGTCATGGAGCGCGTGGGCGAGCAGATGGTGGTCAGCGGTCTGCTGATCGCGGAACTTGTTGCGGTCGCAGAGGGCAAAGCGGGCATGGCGCCGGAAGAAGTGTCGGCGATGCTGCGCCGGGTCCGCGACCGGTCGGCGGACGTGCGCGGCTATCCACTCCTCGACGATATGTGGGTGACCGATGAGTCCGGCAAGGAGTACATCGGCGCCAACGAAGTGACAGGATTCCAGTTCTCGCCGGACCCGGAGAAGTCTCCCCAGTCCCACATCTTCTATTCCCTGTTGAATCCGGGGACCAAACCCATCATCCAGGAGTTTCAGCCGCGTGACGAGGACCAGAAGGTCTTTGAATACGTGGGAGTAGGCGGGGTTGACAAGTCGCGTATTATTCAGGTGGGTGCGGGCGAACGGCTGCTCCAGGGCATTCAGACTGAGTTCTCGGTGCAGAACGTGGTTGACCGCTTCTTCCCCGAGCTAGACGCCACCCGGATGATGGTCGTGGATCGGGATGGTGCGGTGATTGCCGCGGCGGGACGCCCGGACCTTTCCGAGGAATCGCTCCAGGATCCCGAGGTTCGCGAGTTCTGCCAAGACTTCCTGTCCGAGAGGGACAAGGCATTCAGTGCCAGGGCATTTGGCCGGGAATTTGGAGTCGCCACACGGCTCAAAGGAGTCGACAACGCGCCTGCCATGGCCCTCTTCATCCAGCACCGCACTGAAGAAGGCTATCAGTTGGCCCGCGACACGTTCTTTTATTTGCTGGGATTGACGGTGGTGA
>JADLCA010000310.1 GCA_020847495.1 Candidatus Hydrogenedentota bacterium
CAGTATGCTGGCCAGCGCCAGCCATGCGTCCCACATTCCAGAGGGCTGCGACCGCATCATGGCAAACATGAACACGTGTGTCGACAGATCGGAGGTCAACCTGGCAGGCAGGAACAGCATCGCGCGCCGGAGATGGGTCCGGTGAATGCCGCGCGCAATTTGCCAGTCGGTGGCGCTCGTAAGGAAGAGCGCGTCCGTTCCGCCGCTTCGCCGCACCGCCGTGATGCACGATACGCCGTCGTAGATGATCAGCAGCGTGACTGGCAGGCCAACAATATTGCTCGGAAAAAGCGAGACAACGACCGTAATGACAACAACCAGCGGCGCCCACGGCCAGCGGTAGAGCGACCCGCCGGCGCCAGCGGCCGCGGCGGCGTATAGCCGGTCCACTGGACCGAGCCGGAGATAGCGAATGTGGTCCAGGCAACGGCCGTACCGCCGCAGGGATCGTCTTGCACGTGCGGGTTTCGCCGTGTCGTCGGTGAGGTGGGGCAGGCGATACCAGACCACTGCCCCGACAAGCAGAGTAATACCGAGTGAATAAGCCGCGTTGAGCACGACGTCCTTCATCATGAAGGAGGGCTGAAGCGTGCTTGTCAGCACGGAGAGCCCGCTCGCGCCGCGAAGTCCTAGCGGCGCGAGGAGCAGTGTGTCCAGGAGGCTGGCCGCAATGAACCACACGGCCATTACCCCGATCGTTGCGAGAAAGGCGTCGGTCACGCGCGATGCCAACGACGAGCAGAGCAGTCCCAAAGACGCTACGACGAGGCAGAGCGATGCGGCCACGATCTGTTGGCCTATCAGCATCTGGAGCGAAAGCCCGCCCAGAAACGAAGCGATCGCTTGCAGCGGAAGACAGCCGAGCACGAGCAGTTCCACCTGCAGGAAGACGGTCAGGGTTTTCGCGAAGAACAGGTCTCTTCCCCGGATATTGGTTAAAAGCAACAAGCCGAGCGAGCGCTCCTGCTTCTCGGCGGCAATGGTGCTGGACGCGAACAGCGGTGTCAGCACGCAGACCGTGAACATGAGAAAGCCGAACACGGTGTTCGTGAGGAAACTCCCTGCGATGTTCACGGTCTCGTATAGCGTCGACCCGCCCATGGACATGAAGAACCACGCGAGCAACAGGGCCGCACCGCAAACCGTGGGCGCGACAAAGCGCAGCCAATGAATGCTTTTGTGCCGCGCCGCGCGGGTCAGTTCGAGATGTGCCAGGGCAAGGTGCATCACGCGGACTCCAGAAAGAACGCCCGCGGTCTTGACATGCTTCGCTCGGCCAGAGGTTCCCCGACGCGCCAACGCTTTTCAACGGCACGACAGAAGATCTTGTACCAGTTCCGGCTCATCATGATGAGCACAGCAAAGTAGGAAAGTTTCGCGACAACATTTCCCGGAGCGAACAAGTAGGAATTGAATACATCCGTTCTTGCGCCCGACTCGATAGCAATGACGACGATGGCGGAGGAAACTGTGGCTGCGAGCAAGGCGAGAACATGCAAGCCAAAGAGCCAGCCCAGAGCATACAGGGCTTGGCGCGCAATGTGCCCGTACTGCGAGACGCAAAGGCAACCCAGGCTTACGTACGCGATCGCTTCAAACCACGCTTGTGTCAGGGCCAATGCGCCATTCGTGACATAGCGGATTTCCCAAGGCACGACATCGGGCAGTCCGGCCATCGGCTGCATCTGTCCCCCCAGCCAGAACACATGAAAGCCTGCGAGAAAGAGTGCCGGCAGAAGAACGCACGCACGCCTAAGGTGAGTGCGATAGATGGCGCGAGCAAGTCCCTTCTCGCTGATACTCGTAACGAAAAGCAACTCCATGCTGCCATCCTCATGCGTGGACGACAGGGAACTGGAGACATCGTAGATGATCAGAAGGACAATGACGGGCCAGAGAGGCACCGGCCACGGAGCGGCAAGAACACAACTGACCAGCAGAATGCATATCCACCATGGCCAGCGGTGGATGATGCCCCCGCCTGCGGAAACATTCGCGGCATAGAGCCTGCCAATGGGGTCATGTCTCAGCCATGGGAAATAGTCGAGGATCTTCATCGAGGCGAAGTCGCGGCTGCGCGTGACACGCCGGGGCTCGCGCACATGGGCGGTTCGCAGCAGCGCGTAAACCGCGCACGCGCAGAGGAGAACGGCGAACGCTGGCGAAAGCACCGCAAAAAATAGTACGCATGACGAGGAGAAGGATGGTTCAAACGTGCTGTTGATGGCACCAATCGCGAATGCGGGACCCCAGCCCAGCGGCCCAATCGCTGTGGCATCCAGCAAAGCGCCGGCTGCGAGCCACACGCCCTCCCCTGCAAGGGTAAGCGCCAGGGCATCCATGGGGCGGAACGAGACCGCCGAACACAACAACCCAAGGCTGGTGAGCAGAACACAAATCAACGCCAACACAATCTGCTGTCCAAGCATCATCTCGAGGGTCAATCCGCCAAAGAATGTACTGAAGGCCTGCAACGGAAGACATCCGAGGATGAGGAGTTCCGCCTGCAGGAAAACGCTCAGACCCTTGGCCACGAAAACGTCCGTTTCTCTGGCGCCGGTCATGAGCAGCAAGGGTAGTGTACGCTCCTGCTTTTCCTTTGCGATTGTCTCGGACGCAAGGAGAGGCGTGTACAGAAACGCAACAAAGAGTTGGAATCCATAGACGGCATTGGTGATGAGATTGTTGCAGAATGCCGCCATGCCCTCCGGATCCGGCCTGACAGGGTTACTAAGAACCCCAGCAGCTAACATCAACAACGCGCAGAAAGCGGGCACGACAAGCCGTAGCCGGTACATATTCTTGTTCCGGCCGGTGCGGGTGAGTTCGAGTCTGGCGAGGGGGAGGCGCATGTTAGCCACGGTCCGGCGGCGCGGGTGGTACCGGGGGAGGCACGTGGGTCGCCTGTTGGGCGTCATCGGTGAGGCGCAGAAACGCGTCTTCGAGAAGTATCTCCTCTTCCTTGATCGTGAGTACGCCGAATCCGGCTTCGACCAGCCGCGATGCGACAAAGCTGAAATTCTCGATGCCGTCGTGGAGTTCGACGGAGACGTGCGAGTCCAACACCTCGGCCTTGCGCACGCCGTCCAGACCGGCGAGCAAGTCGCACGCGGCGTCGGGGCGGTCCGTCAGCCGAATCTCGAGGCGGTGCGCGGTGCGCGCCTGCTTCAACGCCTC
>JADLCA010000311.1 GCA_020847495.1 Candidatus Hydrogenedentota bacterium
CCCCGCCGACCCGTCATCGGTGGACACGTGCACGGTGCAACCCAAGGCGCGGAACTCTTCACCGCACAAAATGAGATGCCTGCTTCGCGCGGCCAAAACCACCTCGGGGCAGACTCCGCATACGCGGATGAGCGCTTCGGCGAGGCCGGGAAAGGTAGCCACCCCAATACCGCCCGCAACGATTATGTGACGCTTGAAGCCCGAGTCAATCGGGAAACCGTTGCCGAGGGGTCCCTGCACTCCGATGGTCTGTCCCGCGCGCATGCGCGACAGCAGGGTTGTCCCTTCGCCTTCGACTTTGTAGAGGATGGAGATACGCTCGCCGAAGATGCGCTCGAAACACATGGGGCGGCGCAAGAACGGATAGAGACCCTCCGCCACCTGCAGCATGCAGAACTGCCCGGCGCGGGCCTCCCGCGCGAGGTCCGGGGCTTCCAGGACCATGCGGTACTGCTCTGAGGCGACCTCGGCATTCGACACAATCTCACTTTCAACAAGGTATCGCACGGTACTTCACATCTCCGGTCCGCATGCGCGGTTCTAGCGGCGTCCGCGGTCGAGGGCCAGTTGGTTGCGCAGGCTGTTCAGGCTGAGCCGGACGCGCTCCGCCAACACCTCGCCGATGCCGTCCACTTCACACAGTTCTTCTTTCGGCGCGCGCATGATTGCCTGCAGAGACCCGAATCTCAGCACCAGGTTTTCGATGATCTGAGGCGTCAGCCGGTGGGTTTGCGTCAGTATCCGGTAGCCCCGCGGCGAAAGGTACGTGTCAATACTTTTGAGATTTGCGCCATAGCCGAGCGCCTGGCTGATGTTCCCCAGGTTCAGGAGTTCCTGCTGGGTCACTTCATCGATCTTCTGCTGCACCTGTTCGAAGGTGAGGCCCGCCTTTTCGCGGTAGTAGTCCTTTGCGACCAGTTCGGCTTCCTCAATGGGAATGACAAGTTCCTTCAACTGCATTGCGATGAGGCGGCCTTCCGTCCCCAGTTCCAGGATGAAGGGTTCGATCTCCTTCGCGATCCGCACCACCATTTCGCAACGCTGGATCGCCTTGCACACGTCGAAGATCGTGACGACGTCCTCAAACTCGCGGGTGCTCAGGTCCGTCGTGGCTTGGTCCAGCACGCGGATGTACTTCTCCAGCGTGTTGATCGCCTGCATCGCCTTGTTCAACAAGGTGGGGATGCTGTCGAGCACGTGCTTCGTGTCGTGCACGTAAAGCGTAACACTCGAACGCCGCTCGGAAACGGCGACCACAATGCAGCCGGCCTGGCGCGCGATGCGCTCCGCCGCCCGGTGGCGCGTGCCCGTTTCATCCGTCGAGATCGATGTGTCGGGCTTCAAGAAGCGATTGGCGTACGCAATGCGGCTGGCATCCTCATTGAGAATGATGGCCCCGTCCATTTTTGCGAGTTCGTATAGCAGTTGCGGCGTGTACTCGGCGTTGATCTCGACGCCCGCCTCGGAAAGGTCCGACAACCGTTTCGGATCACCGATGCATACCAGCGCGCCGTTGCCGCTTTGCAGAATCGCCGAGATGGCTTCGCGCAATTGGGTACCTGGCGACACCAGCACCAATGCCTCGCGAAGCGCTGCTACTCCCGTTTTTCTCTTCTTCCGTGCCACTTCAGCCACTTGTTATCCGTCCTTGTTGAACTCTCGCTCGCATCAACGCCCGCTCACCGGTCCAATGCCAAGTCAATGGCCGCGACGACCCCTGTCACAGGCAGCAGTTCCACTGCCACATCACGGACGTCCGCCGCGCAACTCGTGGGTAGGATACACTTTGTGAAGCCAAACTTCGAGGCTTCCGAGACCCGGCCCCGGGCCATGTCCACGGCGCGGACTTCGCCCGCCAGACCCACCTCGCCAAAAACGGCGATGTTGGCTGGAATCGGCGCCTCGAGCAGGCTCGAGACCAACGCCACGGCCACGGCGAGGTCAATCGCAGGTTCCTCCAGCCGGACCCCGCCCGCCACGTTGACATAGACTTCCTTGTCGGAAATGTGCACGCCTGCGCGCTTCTCCAACACGGCCAGAATGAGGGCCACCCGGTTAGGGTTCACCCCCGCTACCGTACGGCGCGGCGAGGCCAGCGGCGCATCGCCCACCAGAGCCTGTACTTCGACCAGCAGCGGGCGGGTGCCTTCTACGCTGGGGATCACCACCGACCCGCTGACTCCCCGCGGCCGCTCGTTGAGAAACAGCGCGCTGGGGTTCGGCACCTCGCGAAGACCCGCCTCGGACATCTCGAACACGCCAATCTCGTTGGTCGACCCGAAGCGATTCTTCACCGAGCGCAGGATGCGCAGCGCCTGCTTGCCCTCGCCCTCAAAATAAAGGACCGTGTCCACGAGGTGTTCCAGCAGGCGCGGCCCCGCGATGGCGCCTTCCTTCGTGACGTGCCCTACTAAGAACACGGGCACGTTCATTCCTTTTGCGATGCGCAGGAACTCATTCGCGCAGTCGCGCACTTGCCCGATGCTGCCCGGCACCGCCGCCAGATCGGGCGAATACGTGGACTGGATCGAATCCACAACCACCATCGCAAAATCGCCGTTCTTGATTTCGCGGCGGATCGCGTCCACGGAGGTTTCCGTGAGGATCAGAAGATTGTCGCTCAGTGTCCCCAGGCGTCCGGCCCGCATGCGCGTCTGGTCGAATGACTCCTCCCCCGAAACGTACAACACCGGACCGGCCTTCTCCGCCAGGGCGTGGGAAATCTGGAGCATGAGCGTGGACTTGCCAATCCCCGGGTCGCCGCCGATCAGCGTGAGAGAACCCGGTACAATGCCGCCACCTAATACGCGGTCGCACTCCGCCATGCCCGCGGAGATCCGCTGCGCGGGCGGTTGTGACCGATCCGTAATGGGCACCGGCACGGCACCTTCCACGATCGGCGCCCGCACGTGCGAACCGGATTCGATGACCTGCTCCTCCACGATGGAGTTCCACTCACCGCATTCTTCACAGCGGCCAGCCCACCGCATGGTCACCGACCCGCAGTTCTGGCACACGAAACTGGTCTTGGTTTTGGCCATGGAAGTTCCCCGGAGGATTCATACGAGGCACGCGCCACTATAGCAGATTGTCTCGGGAGGTTGAATATGCAGATGAAGAGACTCTACCCCCTGGATTCAAGAGCCAAGTGCAAGTAGGCGTTGGAGACGTACTTGCTGGAAGACTTCATTGGGGGTTCGGTATCCGAGGCATTTCCTTGGTCGGTTGTTGATTTGGTCGACAATTGAATCGAG
>JADLCA010000312.1 GCA_020847495.1 Candidatus Hydrogenedentota bacterium
GCGTACCCCGGAAATCTACATCAAGGACAAGGAAGGCAATCTCGTCTACCACGGCGCCATCGACAACAACAAGAAAGCCGATGACCCCGAGTACGTGAGCTACGTCAAGAACGCGCTCGAAGAACTCCTGGCGGGCAAGCCTGTCAGCGAGCCTCAGAAGAGCGCGTACGGGTGCGGCATCAAGCGGGTTGGCTGATGCGCAGGACCATTGAGGAATTTGGGCTGCGCGTTTCGCCTGGAAAGGCGTGGCGCGCGGCCTTTGTGTTGGCAGTGACGGTGAGCGTAGTGGGCTGCGGTCAGGCGCCCGCGCCTCAAGCGGACACGGACGCGGCGGACCGCGCGCAGGGCGCGGAAGATACTGCCCCTGCGCAGCCCCCAGCCCCGCAAGGTTCGGAGCAGGCTGCGCCCACCCCGGAGGCTTCTGGCGCCAGTCCGGCGCTCGGCGACGTGAGCGTCGCGGACGAGCAGGCGCTTCGCGGAATCCTCGCGCAGACGAATGGCAAGGTGCTCGTGGTAAATCTCTGGGCGACCTATTGCCTGCCCTGCATTGCCGAGATGCCAATCTTCACGGAGTTTTACCGCGCGCGGGACCCAGAAGCCGTCGCCTTTCTCAGCCTTTCGGCGGACGCCGAGTACAGCATCGAAGAGGCCGTAAAACCTTTCATGAAAGACCACGCGCTGCCGTTCCCCGTGCAGGTGATAAGCGCGGTGGACCCGAAAGTGCTCAAGCAGTTGATCGGCGCGGAAACGACGTCGTGGGACGGCGAACTGCCGGCCACCTTCATTCTCGACCGCGACCGCAAGCTCGTCAAGCACTGGCTCGAAGAGGTCAAGCCGGGGGAACTGGAAGAGACCATCAAGCCGCTGCTGGCGCCTGCCAGCGCGCCCGCGTAGCATGCGCCGCCCATCCCGTCTACAAGCCAACTATGCCGGGTCTCATACCCGCCTTTTGTGCTACTATGAGCGCCCGATAGGAGTTTCCAAGCTGTAACGATGGAGCAACTCACGATGATGCGACGCCCCGACGTGCATGTGTTGATCCTCTGCGCCATGCTGGTCCTGGCAGGCTGCGGCGGCCCCGCGCCCGCGCCGGATGGCGACACGGCCCCGCCCGAAAGCAGCGTCGCCGGGAACCAACCCGAACCCGCGCCCGGCGGAGAAACGCCCCCGGCAACCGCCGATGAAGGCACGCCCGTGGACGGCGATTGGGTGATCATTCGGCTCCCTGTCGAGCCGCAGCACCTCAACACGCTCCTGGACACAGCAGATGCCTACTGCGCCCGGATCTCGATGGATATCTTCGATTCTCTGCTCGATATGGACAAGGATACGTTCGAACTGAAACCCATGCTGGCCGAACGCTACGAGGTTTCAGAAGATCACTTGATGTACACCTTCTTCATGCGGAAGGATGCGAAGTTTTCCGACGGCACGCCAGTAACGGCCAAGGATGTCAAGTTCACGTTCGACGCGATTCAGAACACGAAGAACGAAACAGCCGACCTCCGCAATTACTTTCAGGATGTGACTGCCGTCGATTTGCTCGATGACTACACAATTCGTTTCACCTGCAACAAGCCCTACTTCCGGCACCTGGTGATGCTGTCCGGCATGCCGGTCTACCCGATGCATGTGTACAGCCAAGGCGACTTCAACACGGGCGCGTTCAATCGCAAACCTATGGGCTCGGGTCCCTACGTGTTTGATTCCTGGGAGACCAACCAGCAAATCGTACTCACGCGCAACGACAGCGCTTGGAATCCGTCGACCAAGGGCCACCCGTCCAAGCTCGTGTACAAGATCATCACCGATGACAACGCGGCATTTCAGGTATTGGAGCGCCAGGAACTCGACGTGATGGGACTCACTCAGGAGCAGTGGGAAAACCGCGCTTCCACGCCCCAATTCGAAGCCAAGTTCAATAAACACAAGTACTGGGGCCGGACCGGCTACGCCGCAAGCTATGGGTACATCGGCTGGAACATGCGCAAACCTCAGTTCGCGGACAAGCGCGTGCGGCAAGCCTTGACCATGCTGCTGGACCGCGAGGAAATCCTGGAAACGGTCCTCTTCGGGCTCGGCAAACAGGTGAGCGGACCCTCCGACCTGAACAGCCGCGAATACGATAACTCCATCGCGCCCTGGCCCTTTGATCCCGAGAAAGCCAAGACCCTCCTCGACGAGGCCGGCTGGATTGACCACGACAGCGACGGTACGCGCGACAAAGACGGCATGCCCTTCTCTTTCGAGTTCATGCTCCCTCCCGGCAATGTCGAAATGCAGACCATGGCCACCGTTTTTCAGGAAGAGTTGAAGCGGGCCGGCATCAATATGCGGATCCGGAACATCGAGTGGGCCGCATTCATCGAAACCATCACGAAGCGTGAATTTGATGCTGTGACACTCTTGTGGGCAATCCCGCCCGATAGCGAGCCTTACCAGATTTGGCATTCGTCGCAGGCGGAGAAAGGCTCCAACTATCCCGGGTACAAGAACCCCGAGGTGGACAAGTTGCTCGAGGATATTCGGGTCGAGTTCGACCGCGAGAAGCGCATTCCGATGTTTCACCGCATCCACGCCATACTCCACGATGAACAGCCGTATACGTTCCTTTGGAGCACCTACGCGCTTGCGGCTGTCGACAAACGCTTCCAGGGCGTGAAGGTGCACCGGCTTGGTCTGGACAGCAAGGAGTGGTGGGTACCGCTTGCGGAGCAACGGTATTCAGAACAATAAGGATATTTTGAAGCGCAGCAAGTCCTCGGAAAATGGGGACTGTACCAAGCGCAGCGAGTCTTCGGAAAATGGGGACTGTACCAAGCGAAGCGAGTCCTCGAGCGGAGACGGGACTGTCCCCATTTTCCGGCCTACGTGATACGAGATAGACAACGGCGCTGGGGCTACACATCCCCCTCGGCCCTACGGGCCTGCCCCCTTCAAAGGGGGACCCCGGAAGGCCCTGCGGGCTTCCACTTACCGGAAAGCCCTTCGGGCCTTCACGCCTCGTAAGGTCCTTTGGACCGCGCGCATTGCGTCCCCCTTTGAAGGGGGTGCAGGGGGATGTTCTTCTCTTCGTATTGGAAGCGCGCTCAGCGCGCGATTAAGTGCAAGTGGAAGTGATGTGCAGATGATACGCGTTAGTTGGGTTCATCGAGCGGTGGACGATGGAGGCCAGATTCCGTGAAGGCCTACCTCATCCGCCGCTTCCTCTTGCTCATCCCAACCTTCCTGGGCATCAGCGTACTGTGCTTCGCCGTCATCCAACTGGCCCCAGGCAACCCCGTGAGCATGCGCCTCATGAAGATCCAGGGCGCGATGGGTTCGGACAGCGTGCCCCAAGAGATCATCGAGCAGACCAAGGCTCTCTATGGTCTCGACAAGCCCATCTACATACAGTACGCGCTGTGGCTGAAGCGGATGGCGACCCTTGATTTCGGCACTTCCTACAAGGATCGCCGTCCAGTCCTCACCAAGATCGGCGAAGCGCTGCCCATCACACTGCAAATCAATATCCTCTCGCTCTTCCTCATCTACGTGCTCTCCATTCCGCTTGGCGTGTTCAGCGCGGTGAAGCAAGGCACGTGGAGCGATGCCATCACGACGCTATTCCTCTTCCTCCTGTACAGTCTTCCCAGTTTCTGGGTGGCCATGCTGCTCATGTACTTCCTGGGCGGCGGCCAGCACCTCGACTGGTTTCCGATCTACGGCATCAACTCGCTCGGCGCGGACAAGCTGGCCTTCTGGCCGTGGCTTTGGGATCGGCTGTGGCATCTTGTCCTGCCGACCTTCTGCCTCACCTACGCTGGCTTCGCCTACATCTCGCGCTACGCGCGCTCCGGCATGATCGATGTTATCCGCCAGGACTACATCCGCACGGCGCGCGCCTATGGCTTTTCCAACAAGGTCGTCATCTTCAAGTACGCGTTCCGCAACTCGCTGATCCCCATCCTCACGCTCCTCGGCATGTTGCTGCCGGCCCTGCTGGGCGGCAGCGTGATTATCGAGCAGATCTTCTCCATCCCCGGCATGGGCCGCCTGGGCTTCGAGGCCATCCTCTCGCGCGACTATCCGCTGGTGATGGGCATTCTGTCCATCTCCGCACTGCTTACGCTGGTAGGCCTCATCCTCTCCGACATCTTCTACGCGCTCGCCGACCCGCGGATACGGTTCGAATGAACGCCGTACGCGAAATACCCGCCGCCGAAGCGCCGCCGAAACGCGCGCGCAAGCAAGGTTATTGGCGTCTCGTAACGCGCCAGTTCCGCAAGCGCAAACAGGCGGTCGTCTCCTTCTTCCTGCTGCTCTTCCTCGCCGTGATGGCGTTGTCCGCCCCGTTCCTCGCGGGCGAGAAACCCATTTATTGCGTGTACCAGGGGCAGAGCTACTGGTTCCCCAACATCATTTCGTATAGAGCGCTCGTCAGCGTCGACTGGAGCCGCTGGGAACCCGGCGAAGGCGAGCGCGCCGTGCGGCCACTGATCCCGCACGCGCCCGAGCGCTCGAACCTGCGCAACCGCGTGGGCGCGCCCGATCGCGATCATTGGTTCGGCACCGACGACCGCGGCCGCGACGTGCTCAGCCGCGTCATTTGGGGCACGCGCATTTCCATGACCGTCGGTTTCGTCGCAACGGGCATTTCGATCTTCATTGGGGTCATTCTCGGCTCGCTCGCCGGTTACTACGGCGGCATCGTGGATGCCATCGTGCTGCGCATCATCGAAATCGTGCTGTGCTTTCCCGTGTTCTTTCTCATCCTGGCCGTAATGGCGTTCTTGCCGCCTAGCATCTACAACGTGATGATCGTGCTCGGCCTCTTCGGTTGGACGAGCGCCGCGCGTCTGGTCCGCGGGGAGTTTCTCAAGCTGCGCGACAGCGAGTTCGCGATGGCCGCCCGCGCGTCCGGGCTGCGCGACTTCCGCATCATCTTCCGCCACATCTTCCCGAACGCCTTGTCGCCCGTGCTGGTCGCGGCGACGTTCGAAGTCGCGACGGCCATCCTCACCGAAAGCAGCCTCAGCTTCCTTGGCTTCGGCGTGCCGCCTCCCACGGCGAGCTGGGGCGAACTCGTGTCGCAATCGCAACTCTATCTCCACCGCGGCGCGTGGTGGCTCGTGACCTTCCCCGGTATCGCGATCTTCATCACGGTCACAGCCTTCAACCTCGTGGGCGAGGGCCTGCGCGACGCCATGGACCCGCGGTTGAGGCAATGAGCATGAACGCCAATCCACAGCCCGCGCTGCGCGTGCGCAATCTCAAGACTTGGTTCAAGACGGACCTGGGCGAGGCCCACGCCGTGGACGGCGTGTCCTTCGACATCCCCGCGGGCAAGACCGTTGCGCTGGTCGGCGAGAGCGGCTGCGGCAAGAGCGTGACCGCGCTGTCGATCATGCGGCTCATCGCGCAACCGCCGGGCCGCTACGTGGACGGCGAAATCCTGCTCGACGGCAAGGACCTTCTAAAACTCTCCGAGAAGGAGATGCGCGGCATCCGGGGCAACGAGATCTCGATGATCTTTCAGGAACCGATGACCTCGCTGAATCCCGTCTTTCGCGTGGGCAGCCAGATCGGGTCGGCCATCCGCGTGCATCAGAAGGTGTCGAAGAAAGAGGCCCGCGACCGCAGCATCGAATTGCTGGCGAAGGTGGGTATCCCCGCGCCGGAAGAGCGCATCGACGAATACCCGCACCAGATGTCCGGCGGCATGCGGCAGCGCGTCATGATCGCGATGGCCCTCGCCTGCGGCCCGCGCCTGCTCATTGCAGACGAGCCGACCACCGCGCTCGATGTGACGATTCAAGCACAGATCCTCGAACTCTTGCAGCAGTTGCAGGCGCAGGAAGGCATGGCCGTCCTGCTCATCACGCACGACCTCGGCATCGTCGCGGAGACCGCAGAAGAGGTGGCCATCATGTACGCGGGCAAGATCGTCGAGCAGGCGCCCGTGCGCGCGCTCTTTGCAGCGCCCAGCCACCCCTACACCATCGGCCTGTTCGAGTCGCTGCCAAGCGTGCAGCAGGGACGCAAGCGCCTGCGCACGATCCCCGGCATCGTTCCCGCGGCAACGCAGTTCCCCGCGGGCTGCCGCTTTCATCCGCGCTGCCCGCACGCGATGAGTGTGTGCCGCACGCAGGAGCCGCCGTTGGAGACCGTCGCGCCGGATCACCGCGCCGCATGCTGGCTGCACGATGCTGCCGCGATGGAGCGCGAAGGCCGGCCGTGCGGCATCCCGTCGACCGCGGGAGACACGCTATGAGCGGCGCGGCCTCAAACGGCGATCTGCTGGTGGTTGACCGCCTGGTAAAGCATTTCCCCGTGCGCAAGGGCGTGTTCTCGCTTCCGGTGGGCGCGGTGCGCGCGGTGGACGGTGTGAGCTTCTCGATTCCGCGCGGAAAGACGCTGAGTCTCGTGGGCGAGAGCGGCAGCGGCAAGACGACCTGCGGACGCGCAATCCTGCGCCTCATCGAGCCGACTTCGGGCACGGTGCGTTTCGACGGGATCGACGTCACGGCCTTGTCCAAACGCGAGCTGCGCCAGATGCGCAAGCGGATGCAGATTATCTTTCAGGACCCCTACGGCTCGCTGAACCCGCGTATGACCGTGCATTCGATGCTCACCGAGATCCTGCGCGTACACCGCTTGACCCGGCGCGCCAACCGGCGCGACCGCGTCCTCGAACTGCTGGATCTCGTCGGGCTGCCGCCGGAAAGCGCGGACCGCTACCCCCACGAATTCAGCGGCGGCCAGCGGCAGCGCCTCGGCATCGCGCGCGCGCTCGCCGTCGAGCCGGATCTCATCGTGGCCGATGAACCCGTCTCCGCGCTGGACGTGTCGATTCAGGCGCAGATCCTGAACCTGCTCGAAGACCTGCAGGACAAGCTCAACCTCACTTATCTCTTCATCGGCCACGACCTCAGTGTCGTGAGGCATATCTCCGACTATGTGGCTGTAATGTACCTCGGGCGCATCGTCGAATACGGCGCTACCGCCGACATCTTCGAGCGCACGACACACCCCTACACCCGCGCGCTGATGTCCGCCGTGCCGGTGCCCAAGCCGGACAGCAAGCAGGAGCGCATCGTGCTTGCGGGCGACGTGCCAAGTCCCATGCGGCCGCCTTCCGGCTGCCACTTCCATCCGCGCTGCGCGGATGCGCAGCCTTCCTGCGCGTCGACCGATCAAGCGCTCACACAAGTTGCCCCCGGCCACTGCGTCGCCTGCCACATCCACGCGCCGAAGGCGTAAGGTGATCCCAGGCGTCGGGCGAAGGCGTTTGTCTCACACGGACGAGCACGGACTCACACGGACGGCCACGGACGACCCGCGCGTTGAAAAGCGCACCATCGCGTGTGCGTGTGCCTGTCGTGTGTTTTGTGCCAGTCCATGTTAGCCCGTGCCAGCCCGTGCCAGTCCGTGTCCGTCCACGTGCAAGCTGCTGCGCGTTCCCTCACGCCTCCACTTCGGCGGCCTTCTGTTTGCGCAACTCGCGGGCGCCCTGACCGAAGCGCGCCTTCAGCAGGCGCGACAAGTGGTATTCATCCGAGAAACCCACCCGCGGGGCAATCGACCGCAAAGGCAGACTCGTTTCCTGCAACAGGCGCAACGCCGTGTCCAGCCGCTCGGAACGCACATATTCCATTGGGGTGAGGCCCGTGAGACTCCGGAATACCCGGACCAAATGAAACTTGTTCAATTTGCACCATGCCGCCAGGTCGTCGAGCGCTATAGGCTCCTGCATGTGGTCGCGCACAAACGCGCTGACACGATCCACCACTTCGTGCGACGGGCTCACCGCCAGACGAATCAACTCCGCTACCAGCATCCGCCCGGCAAGCTCCTGGTAGTCGCTATCCCCTGGATACTGGGTGAGGCTTTCGGCGTTGAGCCACCGTGCCAGTTCGAGCAGGCGCCCCTTGCGGTCCCGGACAAGGTTAGGCATATCCTTCGGGCAGTCCTTCCACTGGAATTCGATGCAGTAAAACTCGAGCAAGGCATGGCCCTCCTGCCATTCCGCATGAAAGGAATCCGGGGGATAGAACAGGGCATGGCCGGTTTCGCAAACGTATGCCTTGTTGTCAATAATTGCCCGCTCGGCCCCGTGCAGAACGACGATCAGTTCGCAGAACCGATGGGCGTGAGGCCTCGGATGCCATTCAGACCCGGCCCGCCAACGCCGTACCGACATGAATCGGGCGCTATCCGCAAGTCGAAAGTCAATTTTAGACAAGTTTGTCAACTCCCGCCATTGCCAGAAATGACCGATGCTTCTATGCTAACCCTTGAGCCCAGAGTCATCAGTTATTCCATCATATGTCAAGCATGGATCGATTTCAATCGGTCCAGGGGATACATGTCCTGTCCAGGACAAGACTTAGTTATCCCGGGGAGTGTTGGAGCGCGAGCCACCTAACGCAAATCCAACAGGGCGATTCTACAATTGCCCGCGCATGGTGCGTAAGAGCTGCGGTATGCGCAAGTACAGGGGTATTTGTCCGTCCGTAACGAGCTTCGCGCTTCCCCCGCATACGTGCGGCATGAGAGGAGGTGACAAGGCAACGGGGTTGATCAAGAGCCACACGCAGTGGGGGCAGGATAACTTTCCTGCCCCGGGGTCTTCAGGTTCATACAGTTGGCTTCATTAAATCTGCTCGATGTTTCGTCGACTTGGGGAAAAGTCGAAGACGGGAGCCGGCAAACTTTTGGGAGAACTAATATGAGAGAGCGCAAGACAGGCTTCACCCTCATCGAATTGCTAGTGGTGATCGCCATTATCGGTATTCTGGCGGCAATTTTGCTGCCGGCCTTGGCGCGCGCACGTGAAGCGGCGCGCCGCGCTTCCTGCCAGAACAATCTGAAGCAATGGGGACTGGTCTGCAAGATGTTCGCCAACGAAAGCCAGGGCGAGGCATGGCCGCGTGTACTCAATCAGGATTATTCACGTGATGCAACGTGCGTCCGGCGCCCCGGCCGCGTGCGCGCCAGCATCTGGATGCCCTCGGTGTATCCGGAATACATCAGCGACCCCAACGTAGGCGTTTGCCCTTCCGCCGTTAACGCGGCTGAAATGTATGCCGCGTTTGTACCGCCAGACTGCCGCTGGTGCAATACCTTATGTGTAGCGGACCCGACCTATGGCAAGGTGGACCCGGCCCGCGTAAATAACGACGAACAGCACAGCTACTACTATTACGGCTACATGATCGACAGCGATGATGCTTTCATTGCGGCCCTGTATTCGCTGCGCCAGTACGCGACGGCAGTGACCACGGCGAACGGCGGCAACGTCGACTACACAACCGGTTCGGACTATGCCTCTCACACCGCCCACCCTGCTCGCGCTGCCACGGACAAGGCGCTCTACAGCGATTACGATCCGGGGAGCTACACAACCCTTGCTGCAGTGCAGGGCGCGGTCAACTCCACGTTCCCGCAATACGGGTTGACGCCCCCGACGCTTACCCATTTGGGCACCGGCGGCAGCAACACGTTGAAGAAGATCAAGGAAGGCGCCGAACGCTTCCTGATCACCGACATCAACAACCCTGCCGGGTCCGCCAAGGCTCAGAGCACCGTTCCGGCGCTGTGGGACCGCCTTGTGACCAGCACCACGGATGCCGATCGTCAGGCGCGCTTCAACCACAAGCCCGGCGGCTGCAACGTGCTGTTCATGGATGGCCACGTCGAGTTCCGCAAGTATCCGCAGGAGAAGTTCCCGATCACACCGCTCCAGGCCATGTTCGGCCGGTTCTAGTGCTCTGGGACCCATTCGTTTCTAGTTGACGCAAGCCCGGCCCATGGAGTAGTCCATGGGCTGGGCTTTTAGTGGTTCAGGATGGCAAGTGAGTTCCGCAGGGTTGCGGGGAGATGGCGCGCGTCCGTCTGGCGCAGTGCCGAAGGGAGTGGTTGTCGTGCGAATTAATAGGCTGGCTAGTTGGATATGCCCGTGGTCACTCGCGTGTGTCTTGGCGATGGGAATCGTTGTGTCCGGTTGTGGAAGTGACAAAGTCGCGATGGGCACGGCCCCTCAAGAACAGGAGAGCGTACTCTTCACAGCCATTGCGGCGGGCGACTTGGCAACGGTACAGGCGGAAATATCCCGCGACGGTTCACTGTTGAATCAGACCGAGGGTGGCTTTGTCCAGACTCCGCTCCATAAAGCGGTCAGGTCCAAGCAACTGGAGATTGTCCAATATCTCATCGACAGCGGCGCGGAGGTCAACACGATGGACGTCCTCGGACGTACCCCCCTGGCGGCCGCGATGGATGAAGAAGCCGGCGACGAGATTATCAAACTCCTGCAGGACAACGGCGCGGAAGACTGACGCCGTTGAGCACGCGGGATGCCTCGCCGCAGAGTTCTGGGTGAGGTAGAGGTTTGACGAGGGCGTCAGTCAGCTATCGGCTTTAGTCTGTGGACGCAGCCGCCCTTTTGCGGGGAGCGTGTACCTGTCCTCCACGATCCCCTGTGTCCAGAGTCGGCCGGAATCAGACGCTCGTGTTTTCATCTGTCTCACTAAAGGAACCATCATGAGAATCAAGACCCTCGTCCTCCTCAGCGCCCTGCTGTGCGGCATCGCGTTCGCGCATGTGGGCAATCACCCGTCCGTTCACGACACCGTGGCGGGCGCCGTCGAACGCATGCGCAAGGAAGTCCCCGCCGAAAAACTGACCGCCCTTACGCCCGAGCAGGCGGTCGCCATCCTTACGGACGCGGAGAAGGAAATCCTCGGCACCGAGCACCTCTCGTTCACCGTGAACGTGCCCGTGGTGGTCTCCGTGTACCGCGACGCCGCGCAGGGCGAGGTCCCGTTCTGGTTCGCGACGCGCGGATTCACGAAAGGTGCGGAAGCCGTCAAGATCGGGGAAGACGCCTTCGAGATTTGGACCAAGCCCTTCGAGAAAGGCTGGGTCGGCCTCGGCGTGAATTCCGTGAGCGGCGCGGGCGATCACTATTTCGTCTCGCTCGCTCCGGTAAACGCGGGCGAGAAGATCGAAGTCACGGACATCTATCCCGGCCAGCACACGATCGGCATGTTCGAAAAGGGCGCGCAGCCCTACGTGGAATCCAGGGCCGCCATCACGGAGTTGCCGGAAGCCCTGAGCGGCCAAGTCCTCATCCGCGGCGACCAGTCGCGGCGCCGCGATGCCCAGCTCACCAACATCTTCAAGGTCACCGACTACCCGTCTACCAAGACGCCGGACGACGTCGTGCTGACCTGGAGCGATGACCCACAGACCACGCAGGCCATCCAGTGGCGCACCAGCACCGAGACCGCGCGCGGCACCGTCCGTTACCAGAAGAAGCCCGCCTCGGGCCAGGCCGATGCCGGCGCCTGGAAAACCGCCGAGGCCTCCATGGACCCGCTCGAGAATACCATTCTCGTCAATGACCCCGTGTGCAACCGGTACACGGCAAACCTCAGCGGCCTCGAACCCGGCACGACCTACCTCTACGCCGTGGGCGATGGCACGGACAACGGCTGGCTCGAGCCCGCCGAGTTCACCACCGCGCCCGGCGGCATCGTTCCGTTCAAGTTCATCTACATGGGCGACGCGCAAAACGGACTCGACACCTGGGGCAAGGTCGTGCACCGCGCCTTCGACACGGAGCCGGACGCCGCCTTCTACATCATGGCCGGCGATCTCGTGAATCGCGGCAACGAACGCAACGAATGGGACTCGCTCTTCTTCAACAGCAAGGGGATTTACGATCGGCGCCAGTTGGTGCCCTGCATCGGCAATCACGAGTGCCAGGGCGAGCTGGGCCCGTGGATGTATCTCGAATTGTTCGACCTGCCGGAAAACGGACCCAAGAATATCCCCGCGGAACGCGCCTATACTTTCGAGTACAGCAACGCCCTGTTCGTCGTGCTCGACTCGAACCTGCCGCCCGCGGATCAGACCGACTGGCTGGAGAAAGTGCTCGCCGGCAGCAAAGCGACGTGGAAGTTCGTCGCGTACCATCACCCCGCGTATTCGTCCGGCGCGAATAGAGACAATCTCGAAGTCCGCACGCTATGGGGCGCTCTCTTCGACAAGTACCACGTGGATCTCGCCCTGCAAGGCCACGACCACGCCTACTTGCGCACGTACCCCATGAATAATGAGAAACGCGTGGGCTCGCCCGCCGAAGGCACGATCTATATCGTGTCCAACTCCGGTGCCAAGTTCTACGAGCAGGGCCAGTTCGACTACACCGAAGTGGGCTTGACGAATCTTTCGATGTACCAGGTGCTCGATCTGAAGATAGAAGGCAACACCCTGACCTACAAAGCCTACGACATCGACGGCAAACTGCGCGACGAGTTTGTGATCAAGAAATAACCCATGCGCAAGAGAAAGACCCCGTCTTTCGCCCGCCAAATCCGGCGCGAAAGACGGGGTCATTTGCTTCATCCGTTCGCTAAAACGCTTTCCCCGCGGCGTGTTCGTCGGCGAGCTGGGCGATGAGATCCGGGTCGACCTTTGGAAAGAGGACCTGCGGCTGCTGCAGCGGGCTGCCCGCGGCGATGCCTTGCTTGCCCGCATTCCAGCCGTCGGGGCCGCCGTTGGGGTCACCCTGGGGCATCGTGATGCCCAGCGTCTCCGCGAGCTTTGCGGCGCCGTCCGGCGCGAACGGCGCCATGACGGTACACAACGCACGCACCACCTGGCAGCACACATACAGGGTGGTGCCCGTGCGGACAATGTCGGTCTTGCGCGTGGTCCACGGCGCCTTCGTGTCGAAGTAGACATTGGCGCGGCGGCCAATATCGATGAAGCGTTCGGACGCCTGCCGGAAGCGGAACCCTTCCAGCGATTCCGCGACGCCGTCGATCAGCGACGGCAGCGATTCCAGCAACGCGCGATCGTCGGCGTCCAGTTCGCCCGGTTCCGGCACCTTGCCATCAAAATTCTTCACGGTCATCGTGAGCGAGCGGTGCACGAAATTGCCCACCACATCGCACAACTCGCCGTTGTAGCGGTTCAAAAACTCGTCCCAGTCGAACGCGGCGTCCTTGGCTTCCGGCATGATCGCGCAGATGTAGTAGCGGATCGCGTCGCGGCTGAAGCGTTCGACGAACCAGCGCACGCTGATCATGTTGCCCTTCGACTTCGATCCCTTCTCCGCCTTGCCGGTCTGCCGGTTGAAGACGTTGAGGTACTCGTTGCCGACGACATTGTCCGGGAGGATGTAGTCTCTCTGCCCCATCAGCATGGCCGGAAAGATCACGGCGTGGAACGGCACGTTATCCTTGCCAATGAAATGGATCAGGCGCGTGGACGCGTCCTTCCACCACGGCTCCCACGCGGCGGCGTTGCCGGTTGTGTCGATCCCCCATTGCCGCGTATTGGTCACATAACCGATGGGCGCGTCGAACCACACGTAGATGCGCTTGCCCGCCGCGCGCGGGTCCTCGAGCGGAATCGGCACGCCCCAGTCCGTGTCGCGCGTGATGCAGCGCGCGCGCAGGTCCTGCACCCAGCCGTAGGCGATACCCTTCACGTTCGTGCGCCATTCGGGATGGCTGTCGAGCCACGTCTTGAGCGCGCCCGCGAACTCCGGCAGGCGCAAGAACCAGTGCGTGGAGTTGCGCAGTACCGGAGTCGACGTGTCGCCCGGGATGTTCACGCGCGGCTTGACGAGATCGTGCGCGGCGTACTGCGCCCCGCAGTTCTCGCACTCGTCGCCGGTGGCGTCTTCATAGCCACACTTCGGACAGGTGCCCTTCACGTAGCGATCGGGCAGAAACTTGCCCGACTGCTCCGAGTACCACAGTTCCATTTCCTGCTCTTCGATGTACCCGCCGTCGTAGAGCGTGCGGAAGAAAGTCTGAGTGGTGTCGGAATGCAGGTCCCACGAGGTGCGCCCGTAGAGATCAAAGCTGATGCCGAGCCGCGCGAAGGCCTCTGCGTTCGCCGCGTGGTAACGGTCGATGACCTCCTTCGGCGAGACACCTTCCTTCAGCGCCGTCAACGTGATGGGCACGCCGTACTCGTCCGAACCGCAGATGTAGAGGATCGGGTCGCCCTTGAGGCGCTTGAACCGCACATAGATGTCCGCGGGCAGATACGCCCCCGCGATATGGCCCAAATGAATGTGCCCGTTGGCGTAAGGCAAGGCGCTCGTGACGAGCGTCCGTGTGAACTGCTGCTCCGGCATCGTGTACGTTCCAATCCGTGGTTGAACGGCCCCCATCCGGGGCCCAAAGAGTCCGGATTGTACCGCAATACCCCGTACCCATGCACATCCCTGGGGAAGAAGAGCGGATTCACTACGAAGCCATGAAGGACACCAGCGAGGAAGATGAACAGAGATGGAATCAGGACTCTCGCGCCGGGCATCCCCGAGAAGTCATCCTGCTCCCCGCGGGCAATCGCTGCAGCACTGGGTCACAAAGTCGAATGGCACCTTGTTGTCCTTGTTGTCCTTGTTGTCCTTGTTGTCCTTGTTGTCCTTGTTGTCCTTGCTGTCCTTGCTGTCCTTGCTGTCCTTGCTGTCCTTGCTGTCACGAAGCGGGCGCCACCCGGGGGAGCCCCGCGACTTCCCCCATCCTTGCCCATCCTCCCCCTTTTTCCCTTCCATCGAGCGGCGGGTTTCGCTAGCATGAGCCAGTCAAGAGGAGGCCATCATGCTGAAATCAGACCACTTCGCGTTTCGCGTGTCAGACATCAATGCATCCATCTCGTTCTATACCGAGAAGGTCGGACTGAAGCTGATGTTCAAGCAGGTGGACCTGGAGCACGGCGAGGCATTCGCCTTCCTGGAACTCGACGGAGGAAACCTCGAACTACTGCAGCTTCTGGACGCATCGGGCCAGCCGATTCCCGTGGCTAACCCAGTGCCTCAACCGCCCTTCACCCCGCATCTCGCCCTGGGAACTGACGACTTGGACGGCATGATCGCCCGGCTCAAGGCCAGTGGCGTTCCCCTCGTGAAGGGACCTCTTGAGTCACCCGGCCTCGTCAAGTGGGTCTACTTCCGCGACCCGGACAACAACGTGGTCGAATTTGTGCAGTGGCTGAACCAGGCCTGAGGCTGCCGGGGGGGTGCCGTTCTGGAAGCTAAGGACACACAACGCGACCTGCCAAGCGCCGGGGGCTTCGACCTTGAC
>JADLCA010000313.1 GCA_020847495.1 Candidatus Hydrogenedentota bacterium
CGTTAATAGGGTGACGATGTCAACGGAACGTGTCATAGCCGCGTCGACTCTGCGCGGGGGAGTATCCAAACTGGGTAGCACAGCGAGCGCGGGAGAACAAGGACCAATCGCCGCGCTGTACGACCAGCACGCGGCGGGGTTGTACGCGTACGTTCTTGCCATCACAGCCGATGCGGCGGATGCCGAGGACATCGTACACGAGGTATTCGAGCGTGCTCTGGCCCGGCATCAAGGCTTCTTCGGATTACGCAACCCCGTAGGCTACATGTACCGCGCCGCGCGGAACGCTGCGTACGACCGTTTGCGTCGCCTCGAGGTGCGCGAACGCTCAAGAGATCGCATCGCCACCCCGGCGGTCCTGGAGTCCATAGAGCCGCTGACCGAAGCGGAGCGGGCCCAACAGATGAACGAGGCCCTTTCGGCGCTTCCCGTGGAGCAGCGCGAGGTGGTCCTCTTGCGATTCTACCAGGAAATGACGTTCAGCCAGATTGCTCGCGTGATGGGCGGATCTGCGAACACGGCGGCGAGCCGATGCCGCTACGCCCTGACAAAACTGCGTGAGATTCTTGGAGATGAAGACGATGGACGCGATTGAACGCCGCTTACGGGAATTCAGGCCGGTGCAACCTCCGGAGCGGTTGCGCCAACGCGTCCTCGCCGGAGAGGTGTCCGAATGGGCAATTGAGTGGGCGCGATGGCGCAGGACGCTTCGCTGGGCGCTGGCGCTGTATGCCCTGACCTTCGTCAGCGTCACGTGGTCGGAGCGGGACGTGGCTGTACGCCTGGCCCAAATTGAACTAGGCCCAAATAACGGGCTGCGTGAACGTATCATCACAGTGAAACTCGAGAGCATCATTCCCGATGAAGCCGACGCGGAACTTCGCCGTTACTTTGCGAACCAGGCCATGACCCCGCCCGAGCCGCGAGGCACTCTTTCGGAATCAAGTCTCTTGCAGCAGTTGGACGCGATGTAGAAATGAGGTGTGAAGATGGAAGCCGATGAAAGCACGATGTCAGTCAAGCCGACGCGCGGACGCCGCTGGGTGTTGCGGCTGGTGAAGTTCATTCGCTACATGATCGTGTTTGTGGTCGCACTGGTTCTGCTCTACATCATCCTGGACCAAATCGTATGGCGGCAGGTCGTGGCGCAGCGCGCGGCATTTGACGAGCGCTTTGGCGTTGCCGGCGAAGACTCCGCGAATCCTGAACAACCAAGCGCGGAGGAAGAAGCGGGGAGATACTACCGCTATGCGTGGTCGCTTATCGCGAAAGCAAACGATGAATACACGAGCAACGATCCCTACACGGCGCTGCATGATAGCAGTGGCCTCGCGGAACTCCTGGGCACAGACCAGCCGCCAACTCCGGAGGTTGTGGAGGCGTTCGTGCGGGACAGACTGGCCGCCGCGCGACCCGGTTTGGATGTGGCCCTCGAAGCGGCGAGAATGCGGGGTGGGCTCCTTTCGCCTTCAAGCGATCCCGAGGCTACCCTGCAGGCTCTGGCCGAGGCACGAAATCTGGCCCGGTACTTGTCTGCGCGTGCGGAGATCGCCGCGCGCGACGGGGACGTCAATGAGGCATTCACCTATGTGTTCGCCACTCTGCGCCTAGCACGCACGGTGGGAGAGAGCCGGACAATCCTCGCCCAGCTCGTCCAAATCGCGATCGTGGGGATCGCATTCGACAGTTCCCAACGCGTGTTGACTTATGGCGAACCGGCAACCGACATAGTCGCCGCGATTACCATCGAATCGAGAAACCTCCGCAAGCCCGAACAATTTGTTCGCGCACTGAGGGGTGAGACCATCTACGTGCGCGATGGACTTCATCTTACGATGCCCCGTCTCTGGGCGGGGATCAATGAGCTCAAGATGCTCGAAACTCTCACGGCAATGGCGGACGCTGCGAATACGGATGACCCCAACCACCGTCGTGAATTGCTCACGCAGGCAGAGGTATCGGCCAAGCAAGGACCCTATCTCCTCTATGCGCTTGTCCAAGTCACGGCTCCGGCAGTGCTGCGTTCAATGGACGCGTGGGAGCGGGGTGTTTCGCAAACCACGGTCATGGAGGTTGGTTTGGCGATTTCGCAGTATCATGCGGAGCACGGGGATTATCCGGAGGCACTGGACGCGGCGCCCCCGTATCTCGGCGGTGAGGTCCCAAGTGATCCCTATACCGGAACGCCGCTCATGTACGAGAAACGCGGCGCGGGCTACGTGCTCTACAGCGTGGGACCAAATCTCAAGGATGATGGCGGGGCACCGCTCCACGGACCTGGCGGAGTCGCCGGAGATGTCGTGTGGGCCATCGGTCAACCTGAGCCGCATCCCATCGCGGAAGCAGAGGAAGCCGCGTCAACTCCGAGACTGCAGAGACTGCAAGGACAGCAAGGACTGCAAGGACTCTTTCAACGACGGGGACGCTGAATCGCAAAGCGGGGAATGGCCGTCCGCAGTCCCGCGAAGAGGCACCACCTGGATTTCGCTCGTGCTGGTCCGTGAATCACTGTACACTCACGCTCTTGACCCGCACTGATAAGTGCGGTCTGCCACGCGAAAGATGGGCTGAGGCAAAGGACGCACATCTTGCTGTCTTCAGCGTGAGATCGCGACTCTCGTCACCGGCATGCCCGAGCGCCGGGCACCTAAAACATGGGGGCATTCATTGCACGCTGCAAGCGTGCTGCAACTCTAGCCAGGGGCAGAGCGAAGCGCCGCCCCTGGTATCGGCCAACACCCCAGATTACTCAGCCCTGACGGGTCGCCGCAATACCACGCCCCTGGACGGGGCTCAGATGCGAAGATGCGCGTTGCGGACGTTATAGACCGACACGTCGATCACATAAATGACGCGCTGTGCTGCCACGCTCGGCGAGCGAGGCAGTACCAGAATGCCGTGTTCTTCAATCTCCGCGTTCCATTACATCCTCCGCACCTCTGCGTTTAAGTGCGCTCAAATTGCGGGCGAGACGCCCGTTCCCAATTTCCAATCTCATCTCTTCCTTGAATCGGTGTCATCGGTGAAATCGGTGGACAATTGTCTCCCTTTGGTTGCGGCTCTGCCACGCCGTCAGCGCTCAAGATTGGGGGGGGTGCCTTTGCCCAGGGCGGCGCTTCGCTCTGCCCTGGGCTGGTATGGTGCCGGTCCTTCAGACCTCAAGA
>JADLCA010000314.1 GCA_020847495.1 Candidatus Hydrogenedentota bacterium
GCTATCAGAAGGAAGTCGAATCAGAGTCATGCCGCGCGCAGCGACTGTCACGGGTATGGGTTTAATTGTGATATTCGCGGCGGCGCTACGCCTGCACGAATTGGATGTCAGCCTGTGGCTGGATGAGGTCTTGACTCATCATGGCGCATCCGGGAGTTTTCTGGATTCGCTGACGCACCGGACCTATCCTCTCTACTATGCGCTGGCGAACGTGAGTCTTCGCTTCAGCGACACCGAGGTTGCGCTGCGGTTTCCCAGCTTCGTGGCGGGATTGCTGACCCTGCCCGCAGTGTACTTCCTCGCGCGATCGTGGGCGGGCCGCACGGGAGGATTGCTCGCGTCGCTGCTGCTGTGTGTTTCCGTCTTCCACATTCGTTACAGCCAGGAAGCGCGGTTCTACGCCCTGGTCATGCTCGGCGGAACGCTCATGACGTTTTTCCTGCACCGCTGCATCACGTGTGGCGGGCGACGAAACTGGGCCGCCTTTTGCGCGTCCGCATTTCTGTCGTTGCTCGCGCAATTGAGCGTTATGCCCTTCTTTCTCTCGCTGGTTGCTGGCGCCGCGGTCTGGCTGCCGGTTGAAGCGTGGCGGCGCACGGGCCGGGCCGGCTTTCGCCGCATCATCATCCTGTTTGCGGCGGCTGCTCTTTCCATGAGTGGACTGGTAGTCTCAATGCTCGTGCAGCGGGACAGCGGTCTGCGCATGCTCGATATGGACTCGCCGGACGCAGAAGAGGAGGATGGGCTCTCAGCTGCCGGTGACTCAGCGACGCATCTCTATTCGCTGACCATGGGGGAGTACGCGGCATTTGTTGAGGGGTTTCTACCTATTCCCCATCCCGTCCTCCAACATGCGTTGGCCGGGGCGGCTCTAGTCGGGATACTCGCGTTGTGGCGTAGGAATCCGGCTCTGGCCTCCCTGGTTCTCGTTCAGTTTCTTCTCGCGCCAATTCCCTACTTCCTCTTCAAGTCCAGCCATTGGTATGCGCCGCGCTATTTCTGCAATCTAACGCCGTTGTACGTGGCCTTGGTGACGGGTGGAATTGTTGCCGTGGCGAATGTGCCGGCGTGGGTCTATTCCCGGCTTCAGGGCAAGTCAGGATCGGATAAAGGGGGAACACCGCGTCTTGCACATCTTCCTGGTATTGTTCTGAGCATTCTGGTGATGGCGGCTCTCGCCCCGAGTTTTCGGGAGGCCATTGTTCAGTACTACGAGCGGCGGCCCGCCACCGACTGGCGCGCAATTGGCGAGTTTCTCGCCGCGCGAATCGAGCCGGGGGACGTCCTGGCGATGGCCCCACCGCCGGTGGGTACGAGCGGCCAAGACGCCGCGCCACCTCCCTCGTCTGTCTTGCGGGTGCCGGTGGAGTTCTATCTTCGGCGGAGTTTGCCCACCTACTTTCCGCGCAGTCCGAACGCGGTCGCGGCATCGCTTGTGTATTCCAGCGCGAACTCCGCGGAAGCGGTGCGCGCGTGTCGGGCGGAACACCCGGGAAACGCCATCTGGTGGGTGCTGCGGAATGAGAAGCGCCACACCAGAGCATTCCGAGAGGCCCTGGACACCTTGGGCGCCAAGCGCATGTCGCGCTTCGGCAGGATCGCTATCCGGCGTATGGGAGACGTTCGACCAGGCGCGGAATCGGTGGACACAGGCGGCAAAACCGCAATCGAAAAGAACTTCGACAGATAGACATCGCGGAGAATGGAGGCGGGCGGCGCGGGAAGGCTTCGTTGCGCGGCCCACTTCATGGGTCCGCTGCACTTCCCCTGCCACCCTCCGGCGAGCGACTCCGTTTCTGGCACTTAACCCGCATATCTCACCGGCCCACCGCGTAGTCACGCCGCGGCGTGGTGTGCCTGAAAACGGCAGTTGAACCGCCATGCAATCGTTAACGTTATCGGCGCGAATGCCTTACCAGAGACATTACGGTCACCCACTGGGTGAGGGGACAGACCCCGTGTTTCGCTCCGCAAGGCCTACGCGAAAGATGGGGTCAGTCCCATTCAACTGCTGTTTTTAGGGTGAGATGTGCGGCGATAGCGCTCTCCTTTTCCGCTTGACCGAAGGTGCTCCATTTGTTTAGAACACTGAATGGTTGGTGAAATGAGTAGAAACGCGGAGGGGGTCAGTCATGGTGTGGAACAGATTTTCTTCACGATTGCTGGGGCTCATGTTAGTCACCGGGCTTAGCGGCGCCTTCGCGGCGGACCCCTCCTACCTCGTGCGCAACGGCGCCAGCGCCTACAGCATCGTTGTCAGCGCGCAGGCCAGCCCTTCTGAACTCAAGGCAGCGGAATCACTCCAGACGTCCTTCAAGGAGTGTGCGGGCGTCACCCTCCCCATCGTCAAGGACCCCCAAAAACCCTACATCGCCGTTGGATTCGGCCCCGCCACCGAGGCGCTGGGTATCAAAACCGCAGAATTCGATCTCAGCGAGCAAGGCTACCTGATGCGCGCGGTCGCTCCCAATCTCGTCATCGCCGGGACCCCCGCCGCGGGCACGCTCTACGGCGTCTACGATTTCGCCGAGCAGTACCTCGGCGAACGCTGGTACGCCCCCGGCGTGACGAATCGCCCCGCGTGTTCGGAGTTGGCCCTCCCCGCCGTCGATGCCGTCGTCAAACCCGCCTTCCTGTGGCGTCATACCAGCTACACCTGGCCCGGCAAGGACGACGAGTTCCAGGCGCGCGTGCGCGATAACGCGGGCGGCGGCGGTGTTGATAACCCCTTCGGCGTGCAGCATGCCCACGCGGGCCGGGCCCACTCTTATTTCAACTACGTGTCGCCCGAGGAGTTTTACGACACCCACCCCGAGTATTTCGCAGAGGTCGGCGGGAAGCGGCTGCGCTTTGAAACGCAGCTTTGCCTGAGCAACCCCGAGGTGTTGGAAATCGCCACCGAGCGGATGCTCCAAAGCATGAAGGACCGCCCCGAGTACCGGCA
>JADLCA010000315.1 GCA_020847495.1 Candidatus Hydrogenedentota bacterium
TCGCATCGAGCATTATCACCATCCGCGCCACCTCATGCTGAACCTGGAAGCCCTGCAACGCATGAAAGAACGCGGCGGCGCGGTGTCCGGAATCTTCGGGTGAATACCTCTTGTAGCGCAGGCGTCCCGCCTGCAATTTCTTCGGATGCAGGCGGGACGCCTGCGCTACATCCGGGTTTGATTACTCACCTTCAGGGAGCGCCGCGTTCTCCCTCCACGATGCGGAACATTTGTTCGGATTCCTCGAGCAGCCGCGCGGCTTCATCCAATTCGCCTTGGCCGTACAGCCAGTCGATGCGGGACAGCAGGCGGCGCAGATCCCATGCGGTCTGCGAGGTCACGCCCGATGCGCGGGCCTCGGCATCCAGTTGCCGCAGATCGTCCATGGACTGATCCGCAAGCGCACGCGCCGCGACTCCCGACCAGTACGTGTAGAAGTCCGCATACTGCAATTCGCGAAGGATATCCTGCGCGTAGCGCTGGCAGATGCCTGGTTCGCCGCTCGCCGCCTCAACAAGCTTGGAGTCGGCGTCAAATGCGCGGCGCGTCGCCATGGCTGCCATGAAACGCTGGTTGGCCTTGTTGGCTTCGGGTAGAATCTGCCCCATGTAGCGATCGCTCAGCGCATCGACGTTCCACTCCAGGTCTTCCGCGCGCTCGTCCATCACCTGCGCGACGCGGTGCCAATCGCCGAAATCGTACTCCCACCGGTCCAGGTAGCCATCGCCGTCCGTATCAAAGGTCCGGATTTCGCCCAGCGCGCCAAGGCCCGCAAAATGCCCAACCTGCATCCAACCCTCCTGTGCATGCTTGAGGTGAATGCGGCGGTCGACGGGGCTGTAGTACAACTCGCGCGACGTGGACGGCTTCGTGCCGTACTCCCGGCGCACGTTCCACTTCTGACCCGGCCCGCCCGTGTTCTCCATGAACCGGCGTTCCCAGGTCCAGAAGACGCCTTCCCAGCGGCGATCCGCGTCGCTGTGCTCGCCGTGTCCGATGTCGATGGTGTCGTCGCTTTCCTCATGCCAACTGAATCCGGTCTCCTTCGCCTCGTACGCATCGCAGATGCCCCGCAGATCGGCCCACGGCGTCACGACGGTCGTCTGGGGCGGGCGTCGTTTTAAGTTCACATGCTTTGCGCCGGGGTAATCGTAGGGCGCTGCGCCGACCAGGTTGAAGCCGAAGTCGTAGTGCAGCGGCATGGCGTCAGAACTGCCCTTGTCGATATCAAACCCATAGCGGATGTTCACGATGCCCATGTGCCGCAGCGCGGGCTTCCACGGCGCGGCGAAATGGCTATAGTCATTGGCGTAGTCGGGGTCGACGTCGGTGTCATAACTGATGGGCACCGCGCTGCACCGGACGACCACCTCGCTCTGGCCGTCGCCGTCGGTGTCGTAGAAGGCGAAGGGACACTCGGAGATGGGCGACCAGCCCCCGGACTCCGTGTCGAGCTTGTTCATGTAGATCATGCTGTCGCCGTAAGGGTCGCTCTCGAAAAAGCTCGGCCCGCCGTACTCGTAGCCGCTCAGACTCCACATGCTGCTGTCGTCATCGAGGTCCACTCCAAACCAGCAGTAGCGAAGCTCGCTGTCGACGAAATAGCGGATGTCCATTTCGTCGGGATCGTTATCCCCGTCATCGTCGATGTAATCGACCATCCGGTCGACCGAGCCGTCCCGCCCGTAGTCCGCGACATAGCAGTCCGAATCCCGGTCGCCGCCGGCGCCCACGCTGCCATCCTCGTCGTCGTCAATCACCCAGACAATCGCGTCCTGCGCCTTTCCGCCGCGATCTTCAAACGTCTCGCGCCGGACTAGCCCTTTGCCTTCATCCACGGCAAACGACTCCCCTACTCGCAGCGCGGCTGCCTGATCCCACCACGCTTTGCGGTCCAGCCGCAGCTCACCGCTCGAACTCAGCGCGGTAGCCTGCATCCACCACGGTCCTTGTCCATCCTCCCCGAGCTTCAGTGCAGCCGCGTCCGCCAAAACGAGAGGCGTCATTGTCAGGGTAACCATCAGCACGAGTGCGAACCGCATGGACTTCAACTCCTACTTATCTTGATTGTTTCCCGATCGCTGACTTCGACTGCGTTTGCAGCCGGGTATAGCGATATGCGAGAAACACGCCGCGTGTTCCTGGATGGTACCTTACCAGAATTCCTGCGCGCGATGGAGGTTTCCAAATGGATCGGCGGCCCTTACATCCCCCTCGGCCCTGCGGGCCTGCCCCCTTCAAAGGGGGACGCAGAGCGCGTGCCCTTCGGGCCGCGGGTTCTTCGCGCCAAGAGACCACTCGTTACTCTCAAGTCTCTCCACTTTCTACAAAGATAGTGTTGCATAGGTCCCCCTTTGAAGGGGGATGTTCTTTGGGCCAAGCGCGTGGTACCAGCCGACTGAGGATGTCTCGTCCGACCGCCCGTTCACGCCTTCCGGGCGATGCAGCCGATGTAGTCGTGGACCACGTTGAATGGGCCTCTCATCTCGTGGCGGGTCTTCAGAGTGTCGAGGAAGCGCCGTTCCAGCGCGCCGCGCCTGTGGGGATCCACGGCGTCGTAGAAGGCGGTTCCCGCGCCGGACTTCAGTAAATGCTCCAAGACTTCTTCAGCGGTGTCGTACCGGAACGTGATCTGTCCATCCCAAATCTGTTCTGCATCGAAACCCGTTGAATGCAGTTCTTCCCGGACATGATCGATGTCACGAGGAAAGTCAAACGCCACGCGTTTCTCGAGGACAGACAAATCCTCTGCGACGATGTCCCAGAAGATATCAAGTGGCTCTTTCGGCGAGTTCTCTTTGTGAACGACGAAGGCCAGACGTCCTCCCGGCTCAAGTGCTTCGCGGGCGGCAGCGAAGAAAGGAGCCATGGGGATGTACCCGAGGACCCAACTGGAGCAAACCACATTGACCGGTCCGCTTGTCTTCAGCAAATCGAGGGCGTCCCCAGCGGTGAAGTGTACGTTTTGTACGCCGCGTGAGCACGTCCGCCGGCGGGCCTCCGTAAGCATGCCTTCCGAGAGGTCCACCGCCAGCACTTCCCCGTGCGCATTCAGCCGTTCGGCCAGCAGGACCGTGCCGTAACCTGTGCCACATCCCGCTTCGAAAACGCGTTCCGAACCAGCGAGCGCCAAGCGCTCCGCGAGGTCGTGGACGGGCTTGCCCGCTTCACACAACCAGAACGTGTCGTAGTACTCGTGAATCCGATTGTATGCCGTCTTCAATTCCTCGGAGCCCACATCGCCGCGCGCCTCGTGGCGGACCTGGAAGAAGTGCGGGACGGCATGCCGCTTGGGCAAGTGCTCTTCGCAGAATGCGGCGGATGCGTTTGGGGCCAGTGGCCAGTCTCCCCCGCACAGATGACGCGACAGGGTCCGCCCGACGCAGCAGGTCCGCGGCCTGCAGAAGTGTTTGCCCATGCGATCGAGGATGGTGGTGAGTGGCTCGCGCGCCACGTTGCCAAACGAGAGTGGTACGAGGTTGCAGGGGCACACCTCGCCGCTGCCATCGATGTAGAGGTGCGTCAATCCCGCCCCGCATCCGAACGCCTCGGGCGACTCGACGTAGAGGAAGGTGGACAGGATTGGCAATTTGTGTCTGCCAGCAAACTCGCGCTGATACTCGAGGATCCGCTCCTGCTCTTCTTCGCGAAGGAGGACCTCTTGTCTCCCTGCCAGCCTGCCGGTGGCGCTCGGTTCGAGCAGGTGCACCTCAAGCGCGCCGCAGCCGGCTGCAAACTGCATGAAGGCCTCAAACCGTTCCTTGCGCAGTAACTCATGTGTGCCCACGGTAATTATGTAAGGATACAGTCCTGCTTTCGCCGCCATACCGAGGGCGCTCAGTGCGGATGCGAAAGCGCCCTCGACGCCTCGCAGGCGGTCGTGTTCGGCCGAATCCGTGGAGTCCAGGCTGACGCCCAATGCAAACAGACCGTTCTGCTTGAGCACGTTCGCGCGCTCCTGCGAGAGCCCACAACCGGTCGTGTTCAGGGTCAGATAGGTGGTGTCATCGAATGCACGCACCACATCTTCAAGGTCCGGACGTAGCAGCGGCTCTCCGCCGGTGAGCGTCACGTGCACAACACACAGTTCCTGTAGTTGCCGGACGACATCCTGCAGCGTTTCGAGGGGCACATCCTCCTGAATTCGTCCGGAGTTGTAACAGTGCCAGCAGCGGTAGGTGCATCGGTTCGTCACCGCCATCGTCACGGAGAAGAGTCGCCGGTCCGTGACCTCCCCCAGAGAATTGAACTGGGCCGCCATGTTTTCGAAGGCCCGGCTTGGGTACGGCGGGAAGTGGGTGTTCAGCACGCGTCTGCCGTCGAATTCGACAACCTTCTCGTGCGCGAGATAGTCCTTCAGGAATGCCCCCACCTTGGGGTGCAGCTTGGAGAACGGGGCCTCGCGCATCACCTCTGAAAGAAACTGGCTGCCGTTCAAGGGTCGTACCTCCGGATGTTGCTCCCCGCAAGAGCTGGGGCAAGCGCCGTGCCACAAAGCGCCACGAACCTAACTCATGCACATCCAATCACTTACTCAGCACGCTGCCGCTCTGCAATGAGTGATGAGATACCAGAAAATGCGCTGGGGCGCACACGAAATGTACAGGCCCATCACCCCCTCTATCTCCCCCGCACGCGGGAGAGAAGCAATCTCAGATCTCAGATCTCTAATCTGAGATCTGAAATCTCGAATCTGAGATCAGAGATCCCAAATCTCTGATTTCTTGCCCACGCACTCAGGAAAACATCCCATAGCTCTCATACTTCTCATCAGTCCCATTCTTCTCTTCAGTCCCATCTTGTGGGTGTCTTCCCCCAAGGCTATTATAGACTACGGGGGTTTGGTTGCCTGGCTGATTGCCCAAACACAAGGGGGAAGACCGATGATCTCGCGAAAGAGGCATTCGCTCGGCGTGTACATGATCGTGGTCTTTGCAGCGGCCCACGCCGCAGCACTTCAAGTAGTCAGGCTGGACGGGCCGCGCTATTCCGTGGCAGTCGACGCGGAGCACGGCCGGTTATTCCACTTTGCAGACAAGACTGGTAATTGCGAGCTGAACGTCCCCTTGGATCTCGCGGGCAACTTCCAGCTCGTGATCCAACAAGTCAACGGCACGCAGGCCGTAGTACTTGGCGCGCAGCAACGATTGAGCCAGTCCAATCGGGCAGGCAACACGCTGGAACTCGTCTGGGACGGGCCACTCACCGATACGCGAGGCGCAACGCACGACATGGCCGTGCACCTAACCATCGATGTGGAAGGTGACGCGGCCACGTTCAAATGCCGCGTGGAGAATCGCTCGCCGCATATGCTGGCTGAGATCTCGTGCCCGGTGCTGGGGGGACTCGAAGACTTCTCGACGCCCGGCCAGGAGGCGCAGTGCGCGCTCTATCCCCCGCCCGCGCGCAAGACCCTGGAGCGGCCGTTCGGCAACTACGCGACCGCTTATCCCGGCGGGCTTAACATGGGCTTCATGGACCTCAACAATGCCGCGGCCAATCGCGGACTCTACATCGGACTCCACGACGCCGTCGCGCGGCACAAGCAGTTCCGGTTCGCGGAAAGCGGCCAGGGCGACGCGAGCACCGTCAGTTTCAGCGCCGTGCAGTTCCCGCACACGAAGGCCAGTGGCACGTTTGAGGGTTCATCAGTCGTACTTCGGCTCCATGACGGTGATTGGCGCGCCGGGAGCCTCTTCTACCGGGATTGGTTCAAACACACGTTTGGACTCATGGACCCGTCGCGCGATTGGATCCGGCGCGAGAGCTTCTTCCAGATGATCATGATGATGCTGCCCGAGGGCAACATCAACTATACCTTTAAGGATGTGCCACAACTTGCGAAGGATGGACTGAAATACGGCGTGCGATCGCTGCAACTCGCGGGCTGGCAGCGCGGCGGCCATGACAATGGGTACCCCTACTACGAGCCCGACCCGCGCCTCGGCACCTGGGAGGACGTGGCGGAAGCCATCGAGAAGTGCCACAAGATGGGCGTCAAGGTCTATTTCTTCGTCAATTTCCAGCCCGTCATGATGGATCTGAAATGGTATCGTGAAGAACTCGGCAATTACGCCGCCCTCAACGGGCACGGCGCAATCCAGTGGATTGCCGGGTGGGGCATGGGCACGCTGGCCTCGCGCATGGGCGATACGGTGCCGCTGATGGCGTTCGCGGATGTCTCGTATCCCGGCATGAGCGACATGCTCACCGGCTACTTCCGCAAAATCGCGGAGGCCGGCGCCGATGGCCTGCACGTCGACAAAATGTTCCCCGCGGCACTCGACTTCAATCCTCGGCTCAGCATGGCCCCCGACACCTCGCCTTGGGAAGGCGCGGTGCAACTCATGGCGCGCATTGACCGCGAGTGCCGGGCGATCAACGATGACTTCCGCATGTCCTTCGAGTGCAACTGGGACCGGATTCTGCAATTCAGTTGCGCCACGTGGTGGGCGGGCAACATGACGACGGCGAAACTGGTTTTCCCCGAAGTCGCCGAGACCGTGGGCCACTACATGCCCTACGACTTCCTCGCCATCAACCACGACGTGCGCCTCGGCCACGCTGTCATGATCGCGCCGTACAAGTTCAACCGTTCCATGGACGTCAAACCGTGGCGGCGCATGGCCCGCTACATCGGCGAGGTGAAGTCCATCCGCGACACGCTCACGGACATCGTCTACCTGGGCGAAGTGCTGCCCCAACAGCAGGTCTTGCTGCCACCGGAGGGCCTGCCGGGCGGCGTGCAATGCGCCCTATGGCGCAGTCTCAA
>JADLCA010000316.1 GCA_020847495.1 Candidatus Hydrogenedentota bacterium
ACACTATCCGGGTGGACATCCTTGGCGCTGGTGTATGCCCGAACGCCCGGAACGCGTCGCTTTCCTCACGAATTGGGTAATACGCCTATGTTGGCGACTTCCTCCCGGGGGCTTACGCAGGGCACCGTAGACCATTCCGCGGCAGGATGGAACACAATCAAGCGGAGACTTGTGAAATAACGGACACGTAGCGGCACCTATCGTGCACAGCAACGGCCAGGAATCGGCTCCCGGTCCGGCAGGTGAAGCCGATGTGGAGATGAACTGCTGAATACGACGCGAAGTTTTGTTGATGTTGTTCGCTCCCGGGTGCAATCCGCCCCCCGGGACTTGGCCTACGCTTTTTTCGAGGACGGGGAATCCGAGTCCGTTCGTCTCACCTATAGCGAGTTCGATGCGCGCGTTAGACGACTCGCCTCCGTCTTGCAGGACCGGTGCAAGCCGGGCGACCGCGCTCTGCTCTTTTTCCCGCCAAGCCTGGACTTCAACGTGGCATTTTTCGCGTGTATGTACGCGGGCGTGATCGCGGTTCCGGCATATCCGCCGCGCCCCGGACGCTCTCTCGGACGGCTTCTCCTCATGTCTTCTGACGCGCAGGCGTCGGTTGCGCTCACTCTTTCGAAACACTTCGACGGGGTTCAGAATCTCCTCTCTGACCAGCCCGCTCTTCGCCAGCTGAAATGGATTGCCGTGGACGACGCCGGGGGCGATGCCGACACGTGGCGCGACCGAAACTGCCAAGCCGATGACATTGCATTCCTCCAGTACACGTCAGGTTCCACTTCTTCGCCCAAGGGCGTCATGGTCACCCATGCGAATTTGCTTCACAACTGTGGGTACATTCGCGACGCGATGCGTGCCACTTCAGAAGACCGCATCCTGAGCTGGTTGCCGCAGTTCCACGACATGGGGCTTCTGACAGGCGTGTTGATATCACCCTTTGTGGGTTGCCCGGCCACCCTGATGTCTCCGCTCGCCTTTCTTCAACGCCCGCTCCGCTGGTTGCGCGCCATTTCTACTCTCGAGATCACGGGGTCCGGGGGTCCAAACTTCGCGTATGACCTGTGCGTCAATCGCCTCACAGAAGAAGACCTTGCCGCCCTCGACCTGTCGTCGTGGCGCGTGGCCTTCAACGGGGCCGAACCAATTCGTGCCCAGACGCTGGAGCGGTTCGCCCGGCGCTTTGCGGCGTGCGGGTTCCGGCCCGAGGTGGCAACCCCGTGTTACGGACTGGCCGAGGCCACATTGGCGGTCACGTTCTCGGGGCTACATGAGCCTCCGAAGCCGTGCTGCTTCGATATCAACAACCTTGCGAAGGGTTTCGCGATTCCGAGCACGGAAGGCCGCCAGGGACGCGACCTCGTTGCCTGCGGTGCGCCTGCGAAGGACCAGACCGTTCGCATTGTCAACCCCGAGACCTTCGCGCCCTGTCCGGACGGTACCATCGGCGAAATCTGGGTTTCCGGTCCAAGCGTGGCTGCCGGATACTGGGGCCGCGACGAGGAATCTTCTTCCACCTTTCAAGCGCGACTCGCCGGGTCTGGCGAAGGGCCGTTTCTGCGCACGGGCGACTTGGGGTTCTTGCACGACGGCGTTCTGTTCGTAGCCGGACGCCGCAAGGATCTCCTGATCGTGCGGGGCATGAATTTCTATCCGCAAGACATCGAGCTGACCGTCGAACGTGCTCACCCGGCCCTGCGTCAGGGATGCGGAGCTGCGTTTGCGCTCGACAGAGATGGGTCCGAGTTGCTCGTCGTGGCCAATGAGGTCGAACGAACCCAGGTGCGCAACCTGGACGTTGATGCCGTGGCTGCGGCCATTCGCCGTGCCGTATCCGATCAACACGAACTGGACGTGCACGCCGTGCTCCTCCTCACCCCGGGCAGCATCCCCAAGACGTCCAGTGGCAAAATACAGCGTTCCGCATGCCGGGAAGCATACGCCGCGGGAAAACTCTCGTTGTTGGGCGAGTCCGTTGGTGAGGGTGAAGCTAGTGTCAATGACGCCGCGCAGGCCTCCACGACTGGGCATCCGGCGGATCTATACGCGAGAGTCCGCGATTTCCTCGTGATGAAACTGGCGCAGCGCCTGCGAATCGAGCCTTCCCAGGTCGATCTGGGCCAGACCTTCACCAGTTTCGGTCTCAATTCACTGGCGGCCGTGGAACTCGCCTCGGATTTGGAGTCCCTGCTGGGCAGGCCGTTGGCTCCGACGCTTGCGTACGAGTATCCCTGCATCGATGCCCTCGCCCATCACCTCGCGGGAACGCGGGCGCCGCTTGCGGTGATTGACACCAAGCGCCCCCAGGGCGAGCCGATCGCCATTGTCGGCATGGCCTGCCGTTTTCCCGGCGCGAACAATCCCGATGAATTCTGGGCGCTTCTGCGCGATGGCATCGATGCCATCACGGAAGTGCCCGCTGATCGGTGGGACATTTCGGCGGTCTACGATCCCAATCCTGCGACCCCGCGCAAAGCGAACACCAAGTGGGGCGGCTTCATCGACGGAGTGGACCAGTTCGACGCGCACTTCTTCAATACGTCGCCACGCGAAGCCGCCAGCATGGATCCGCAACAGCGGATACTTCTGGAAGTTGCGTGGGAAGCCCTCGAGCACGCGAACATTCTTCCCGGAACTCTCGCGGGTACGCCCGCCGCGTCCTACGTGGGTATCGGCACGATCGACTACCTCCAGCTCCAATTGCTGAAGGGTTCCGAGAGCGACGCGTACGTCGCGACGGGCAACACCCAGTCCATCGCATCAAATCGCTTGGCTTACTTCCTCGACCTGCGGGGCCCCAGCGTATCTGTGGACACGGCGTGCTCGTCTGCGCTCGTGGCGCTGCATCAAGCGTGTGCGAGCCTGCGGGATCGCGAAAGCAACATCGCCCTCGCCGGCGGGGTCAGCGTGTTGCTGACCCCTCTACCCACCGTCGCCCTGTCGCAGGCGCGCATGATGGCCTCCGACGGACGCTGCAAGACCTTTGATGCGTCGGCCGACGGCTATGTGCGCAGCGAAGGCTGCGGCATCGTGGTCCTCAAGCGCCTTGCGGACGCGCTCAGCGACGGCGACAACGTGTTGGCGGTCATTCGTGGCACTGCCGTCAATCACGACGGCCGCAGCAATGGCCTGACGGCGCCCAGCACGCTCGCGCAGCAGGCCGTGTTCCGTGCCGCGCTGGACAATGCAGACGTGTCGCCTGCCGACATTACATACATCGAAGCGCACGGCACGGGCACATCGCTTGGCGATCCGATCGAAGTGGAATCCATCAAGGCGGTGTACGGCGAAAACCGCGGTGCGGAAAACCGGTGCGCCATCGCTTCCGCCAAGGCCAACGTGGGCCACCTTGAGCCCGCGGCGGGCATTGTGGGACTCATCAAGGCCGTCCTTGCATTGCAGCACGAAGAGATCCCTCCGCACATCCACCTCAAGCAAGTGAACCCTCTCATCAAGATCGAGGATACCCCATTCTTCATTCCCGCAGAGCGCACGCCCTGGCCGCGCGGCCCACACCGCCGCCTGGCCGCTGTGAGCGCTTTCGGATTCGGCGGCACCAACAGCCATGTTATCCTGGAGGAAGCACCGACGGTTCGTGCTGCTCAGGCGTCTGATTCCGCCGTACGGCCCCGTCACGTCCTTACGCTTTCCGCACGCACAGGCACTGCGTTGCAGGCCATGGCAGCGCGCTACGCGGAAGGCCTCGAAAACTGCACAAGCGCGCTCGCGGACTTCTGCCACACGGCAAATACGCGCCGCACCTCCTTCGAGCATCGTCTTGCCTTGGTCACCGAATCATGCGAACCGGCCGAAAGCCGCGCAAAGCTCGTGGCCGCGCTGCGCGCCTACGCGGAGAACGGAACGGCGCCTGGAGCTGTGCCCGGCGTCGTCGCCCCACGCAAACGCCCGAAGGTGGCATTTCTCTTCACGGGCCAGGGCGCCCAGTTCGCGGGAATGGGAAGGCAGCTCTACGAAACGGAATCAGTCTACCGTGATGCGTTGAATCGTTGTGATGAACTCCTACGGCCTCACCTCGAGTTACCGTTGCTTTCCGTGTTGTTCCCCGAGGAAGGCCAGGAGTCGCCTATCAACCAAACCGCATACACACAGCCCGCGCTGTTTGCGCTTGAGTACGCGCTTGCCGTGCTCTGGAAATCGTGGGGCGTCGTGCCGGATGTGGTCATGGGTCACAGCGTCGGTGAGTATGCGGCCGCGTGTCTCTCGGGCCTTTTCAGTCTCGAAGACGCCATCCGCCTGATCGCCGAACGCGCGAGACTCATCCAGTCACTGCCCGCGGGCGGAAAGATGGCCGCCGTCTTTGCTGATGCCGCGGCTGTCGCCTCTGCCATCGCGGAGCATTCCGCCTCAGTCTCCATTGCAGCTGTGAATGGTCCCAACCTCACCGTGATTTCCGGTGTGGGCGAGGTGGTCGACGCGCTTGTCGACGCATTTACAGCGCAGAGCATTCGCTGCACGCGCATGACGGTCTCACATGCGTTCCATTCGCCGCTGATGGATCCGATTCTCGAGGCATTCCATGCGGCCGCGCGCGAAGCAAGACTTGGTTCATTCTCAATCCCGCTCATCTCCAACCGCACGGGTGCTGTCCTCGGAGTCGGTGAGACGCTCACGGCCGAGTACTGGCGTGACCACATTCGCGACGCCGTGCAGTTTGACGGTGGCATGCGCGCGGCCGCGGACCTGGGCGTCTCCATCTACGTGGAGATCGGCCCAGCCAACACGCTCATCGGCATGGGACGCCGCTGCATCTCCGACGCGAACGCCATCTGGCTGCCGTCGCTCGCGAAGGATGCCGACAACTGGAAGCCCCTGCTGACCGCCGCGGTCACGCTATACGCACATGGCGCTCCGGTGGATTGGGAAGCCGTAGACCGTCGCCTGTCGCTCGCGCGCGTCTCCGTACCCACTTATCCCTTTGAACGCAAAAGGTACTGGTTCAATGCCGTTCCTGGTATTGGAGCAGCCTACGGACTCGGCATCGATTCGAATGCCGGTGGTAACGGCACACTCGCTCAAAACGAAGAAGCGCGAATCTCCCTGAACCGGCTTCTCTACGAGGTTCATTGGGATGCATTGGCGGCAGCACCCGCGGCCGGCGATTCTTCCAGCGGGCGCTGGCTCGTATTCGCGGACAAGGCAAACCCTGCGTCCCGCATCGCCCAGTCGCTTCGCGATCTTGGCAATGAATGCACTCTTGTTTCGGTGGGCGAGTCCCTCTCGCTTTGCGCGAATGAGTGGACGATGAATCCCGAATGCGCCGATCACTACCACGCGGTCCTCGATGAAGTGTCCAACACTGGCCCTGTGCACGGAGTTCTTTTCTGTTGGGGAGCCGACAGCACTTCGGCCTCACCACCTTCGGGAAACGCGCATCTGAAAGGGCTCTCCGCGGTTTGCGTACCCGCGCTTCTGCTCGTGCAGGCGGTGGCAAACCACTTCAAAGGGGCGCAAACGCCCCGCATCTCCTTCGTGACCCAAGGCGCTCATGCGCTGCCCGGCGATTCACACGCACCCTCGCTGCTTCAGGCCTCGCTGTGGGGCTTTGCCCGTTGCGTGGCGCTGGAGCATCCCGAAGTCATGGGAAAGGTGATCGATGCCGTGGCGGATGTGGACTCCGCCATGCTCGCCTCGGAGTTGCACACGCACGACGATGAGTTCATGGTGGCACTTCGTCCCGGGGGCCGTTGGGGTGCGCGTCTGGTGCCCTTGTACCCCAGCGACATGCCAAAGGACCGTAGTTTCCACTGCAGAAAGGACGTCACGTATCTGATCACCGGCGCATTCGGCGGTCTGGGCGCGAAGGTCGCCGAGTGGCTCGTCGAACACGGTGCGCGTCGCTTGCTCCTCATGTCGCGCACCGCCGTTCCGCCCCGCAAGGAGTGGGCGGCGTTGCCGCCCGATTCGGCTGCGGGCCGCGCAATTGCAACCGTGCTCCACCTCGAGTCCCTGGGCGCGTCAGTCCACCTCGCCGCAGTCGATGTGAGCGATGAAGCGCGTTTACGCGAAGTTCTGGACGAGTTCCAGCGTGAACAGTGGCCTGTTATCGGCGGAGTCATGCACGCGGCGGGCATTCTAAACGACCAACTCCTGCTGCAAATGGATCCACGTTCCTTCGCCGAGGTCGCGCGCTCGAAGGCCGCCGGCGCCTGGAATCTCCATGCGCTGCTTGCAGACATGCCCCTCGATTTCTTCGTGCTCTTCTCGTCCGCGGCCTCGCTGCTCGGCTCCGTGGGACAAGCCAACTACGCCGCCGCCAACGCGTATCTGGATGCGCTGGCCGCATGGAGACGCAGCTCCGGTCTGCCCGCCCTGAGCATCAACTGGGGCCCGTGGGCCGAGGTGGGCATGGCCGCGCGGCCAGACCGCGGCGCACGCCTTGCGCAGCAAGGCATGCGAAGCCTGGACCCCTCCGAGGCGCTTGCCGCCATGGGCCTGCTGCTCTCCGCTGATGCCGCGCAGGCAGGTGTGCTCGATGCGGACTGGTCCTTCCTGAGCACCCTGTTCGAGAAGAGCGCCGCGTTCTTGTCCCCGCTGGTCAATTCGGTCCCCGCGCAGAAACTCAGCGACCGCGCGCAGCACATCCTGGACTCCGAGGGCGATGAACGCCGTGCGCTGATCGAGCAACATCTGTGCGCGGCGATTGCCGGCGTGCTGCATACAGACCCTGCGCTGATTCCGGTCGATCAAAGCGTGGCGCATCTTGGCTTGGATTCAATCATGGTCATGGACCTGATCCGGAACCTAAGCCGCGACCTGCAATTCCGCATTCACCCGCGTGAAGTGTTCGAACAGCCGAGCCTTGCGGCGTTTGCGCAGTATCTTGGGACCGAGTTGGATATTCTCCAACAGAAGCGCTCCGGCGATGCTCCTCCCCCGGAGGGTTTCGTTCAGGCGGGTATCATCAAGACGCAAGCGCTTGCAACGCCGCGTGCGAAAGTCGAACGCAAGAACCCCCCGTGCGTGTTCCTGCTCTCCGCCCCGCGCTCGGGTTCGACGCTACTGCGCGTAATGCTCGCAGGGCATCCCGGACTTTTCAGTCCGCCGGAATTGCATATCCTCCACTTCGCGGGGCTTGACGACTATCAACACGTGATTCGCGAGGGCAACGACCTGGGCGATGGTCTTCAGCGCGCCATCATGGAAGCCAAGGGCCTGGATGCGCAGGCCAGCGAAGCCCTTTTGGAAGAGTGGATCGCCCGGAAGACATCCGTACAGGATGTCTACCGCATGCTCCAGGAAAGCGTGGCTCCCAGGTTGCTGGTTGATAAGTCGCCTACGTACACGGGCACCCGTCAGACTCTGGATCGCGCGGAGGATCTCTTTGAGAACGCGCTGTACCTGTACCTTTACCGGCACCCCTATGCGGTGATCGAGTCCTACGTCAAGAATCGAACCGGCCGGATGTTCAACTTCGGCCATGCGGATCCCTACCTTCTCGCCGAAGAAGTCTGGACTTCGCACAATCAGAACACCATGGACTTTCTCGAGAGTGTGGAGGCAAGCAGGAAGTTTCAGGTGCGCTACGAAGACCTTGTCGCCGATCCCGAGCGCATCATGCGCGCCATGTGCGACTTTCTGCGATTGCCATTTGATGATGGGGTATTGCAGCCATACGCGGAAGGCCGCATGACCGACGGCGTGCACGCATCGTCACGCTCCATTGGTGATCCGAATTTCCTCAAACACAAGTCCATCGAGGCTTCCCTGGGTGAGGCGTGGCGCCGCGCACGTTTGCCGCGCCCGCTCGGAGACCGCGCCCAGCACGTTGCGGCGATACTCGACTATGAGCTTCCCAACGAGTCGGTTGCCGCCGCATCTTCTTCGCCTCTTGATGAGATGGAAGAGGAGCGTTTATGACCCCGGTGGCAATCCTTGCGAGAGCCATTGCAGGGGGTGTCCACCTATGGGCCGAAAACGGTGAACTCTGCCTCCGGGCGCCAAAGGGCTCCCTCACTCCGGAACTGCGCGAGGCGCTCAAGCTCCATAAGACCGGCATCGTCTCGCTGCTTGGCGAAGGACGCAAGGTCGCGGCCGCCTCATTCTCGCAGCGGCGTCTGTGGTTCTTCGACCAACTCGAGCCAGGCAGGTCCACCTACAATATGCAGCTCGCCTACCGGCTGCACGGGGTCATCGACGCGGCTGCCGCCGAGTCCGCGTTGCAGGCCCTGGTTGAGCGCCACGAGACGTTGCGCACCGGATTCGCTTCTCTTGATGAACAGCCCGTCCAAGTCGTCTCAATGCGCGCGTCTGTGCAGTACACCAGGATTGACTTGACGTCCGTGCGCGAGGAACGGCGCGATGCTGAGTTGCAGCGGGAGGTGGATGCGTTCGCGCACGCCCCGTTCGACCTCGGTGGCGCGTCGTTGTTTCGGGCCGCCCTCATCCAGCTCGACGCCAATGAATACGCAATCGTGTTCGTCCTGCACCACATCATCGCGGACGGATGGAGTTTGCGCATCGTGCTGCGCGACTTTGCGCGCCTGTATGAGTCGTTTGCCTTGGGCCGCGACCCGGGGCTTCCCGCGCTCCAACTGCAATACGCGGATTTCGCGCGCGCGCAGCAACGTTGGCTTTCCGATGGACTGCGTGACCGCCTCGGCTATTGGGTGCGCGAACTCGATGGAATGCCGCATGTCCTGGATCTTCCAACAGATCGCCCGCGGCCCGCGGTGCAAACTTTCCAGGGCGCGCGCGAGGTGCTGCAACTCGGCCCCTCGTTGACTTCCGCGTTGCGCCGCCTGAGCAAGGAAGAGCATGCGACCCTGTTCATGACGTTGCTGACGGCCTTCCAGTGCCTGCTGTATCGTTTCACGGGTCAGACGGACATTGCCGTTGGTTCGCCTGTGGCGGGAAGAACGCACCCCGGCACGGAAGATCTTATCGGGTTTTTCGTGAATACAGTCGTGTTGCGAGCGCGCCTCGATGAGAATCCGACCTTTCGCGAAATGCTGCGCCACATGCGCCCCTCTGTTCTTCACGCGCTGGAACATCAGGATCTTCCCTTTGAGAAACTCGTCGAGGAATTGAAACCCGAACGAGACCTCAGCCGTACCGCCATCTTTCAGGTCCTCTTCAACATGCTCAGCATGAGGGAGGAATCCTTCGCGCTACCCGGTCTTCACGCTGAGCGCATCCCGCGCCAGGAGCCCGAATCCAAATTCGACCTCACGCTGTACATCCACTCCGAACGCGACGCGCTCCACCTTGCGCTGGTGTACAACCGGGACCTCTTCGAACAAGACAGCATGCTCCAGATGCTCGCTGCGTTCAGGAGTCTACTCGAGGAAGTTGTGTCCAACCCGGATGCGCATATTGCAGGCATACCGTTGATGCAGGACGAGGGGCGCGCGAGCGCGGTGAGTGTGGCGAAGCCTGTGGGGTACCGTGGTTTTGGTGATCTCACGGAGACCTTGCACGGGCGCTTCGCGCGGATCGCGAGCGAGCA
>JADLCA010000317.1 GCA_020847495.1 Candidatus Hydrogenedentota bacterium
CCTTGAGGTCATTGGGCAAAACGAGAACTGGATGAAAGGAAGAGAGCCGCCATGTATGGCAAGCACGTGTGGCACAGGCGCCCTCGCCTGTGTCTTGAATGGTCTTTATGCAGGGAGTGCTCTGCAGCTCTTGGAGTCCTGCTGCCCACCGAGGTCGAGAAGAAAAAAACAGCCAAGACATGGCAAGCGCGTGTGGCACAGGCGCCCTCGCCTGTGTCTTTACGCGAAGGGGTCTTTGTGGGTGATGGTCTGTTCGCGGCCGGGCCCGACGCTGACGATACTGATGGGCACGCCCACCAATGACTCGATGCGCTCGAAGTAGCGCTGCGCGTTTGCGGGCAGCTCGTCCCAGGCGCGGAACCCTGAGATGTCCTGCTTCCAGCCCGGCATTTCCTCATACACGGGAACGACCTTCTCCAGGTCCGTCACCTGAGCCGGGAAGTCCGTGGTGGTTGTGCCGTTGATCTTGTAGGACGTGCAGATCCGGACCGTATCCACGACGGTCAGGACATCGGGCTTCGTGAGCACGATGCTGGTGTCGCCGTTGAGCATTGCCGCGCGCCGCAACTGCACGCAGTCCAGCCAGCCGCAGCGCCGCGGACGCCCGGTGGTGGCGCCGAATTCGTTACCTTGCTTGCGGAGCAATTCACCGGTTTCGTCGAGCAACTCGGTGGGGAACGGCCCTTCGCCGACGCGCGTCGAGTAAGCCTTCACGATGCCGATGACGCCGTTCACTTCCTTGGGCCCGACGCCAGCGCCCGCGCAAACGCCACCCGCCAACGTGGTGGAACTCGTTACGTAGGGGAAGGTGCCGTGGTCGAGGTCGAGCATGGTCCCCTGGGCGCCTTCGAAGACGAGGCGCTTGCCTTCCCGCAATGCTTTGTGAACCATGACGACGCTGTCCGCGACAAAGGGACGCAGCCGCTCCGCAAAGGGAGCGTACTCCTCCAGCACCACGTCCACATCCATGGGCTCTTCGTGGAAGGTGTCTTTCAGAATGAGATTCTTATATTCCAGCGCGTCGGTGAGCTTCTGGCGGAACAGGGCCGGGTCGGTGAAGTCCGCGAAGCGGATGCCGAAACGGTCGGCCTTGTCGGCATAGGCGGGGCCGATGCCGCGTCCGGTCGTGCCGATCTTGCGGCTGCCGCGGAAACGTTCCTGGGCCTTGTCGAGCACCTTGTGGTAGGGCATGATTACGTGGGCGCCGCTGGAGATGAACAAGCGGCCCTTGTAGCCGCACCCGGAGGCATCGAGGCTGTCCAGTTCCTTGCAGAGCACCTGCGGGTCGAGCACCGTGCCATTGCCAATGATGCAGACGGTTCCCTCGTGCAGTATGCCGCTCGGGATGAGATGCAACACGGTCTGCTTTCCGCCGACGACGACGGTGTGGCCGGCGTTGTTGCCGCCCTGATGGCGGACGACCATGTCGGCCTGGCTGGTCAGGTAATCCACGACCTTGCCTTTGCCTTCGTCACCCCATTGCATTCCAACGATGACATACGCTGGCATTGTTCATTCTCCCCATAGGCGCCGCCTGACAGCTTTCATCCGGCGGATTCTCCCATCGATGCGGCACTATTCCTTACAGAATGCGCACGTGCGGATTTCCAGCCTACTTCCGATACGGTTGGTCCGGCCGGATTCCGGATTGTCTCAGCGCTGACTCCTGGACCTGCTGCGCGCGGACCATGTAGACCTGCTGCAACTGGCCGAGGATCTGCGTCAGCATCCCGTCTTCCTCTGGTGCCAAGTTTCCTTTGGTCTTCTCGCGCAGCATGGACAAAATGTCCATGATGAAGCGCGCCTCCTCGAGGTCAACCATGACCTGATTGGAATCCTGCGGCGAGACGAGTCCGAGTGCGAAGGCGCACTGGGTGGCAAGAGTCTGGATGTGGGTGGAGAAAGTGACCTTGAGCGGTCCGGCTTCTTCCTCATCCGAAACCTTGCCGGCTTCCTCGGGGGCTGCGATCTTGGCCTCTTCCTTTTCGCGCTGGACCTGGGCCTTCCAGTCCTCGTCTATGAAAATCTTCGGGTCATCGCCGGACATCGCTTGGTCCTCCGTGGTAAAAGCCCAGCCCCGCCCGAATCGTCAGGCATTCGGTGGCATACGCCGCGCGCCGCAAACGGGCACCGCCCCCGTATCCGGCCAGAGGCCGGACCGGGGCGGTGTACAAAGGCGGGTGTTTCGTTGGGCAAAAAGCCGACACAACGGCGCGGATGCGCCTGCGGCGGCCTACTTGTTCTTATGACGGTTCGCGCGGCGCTTCTTCTTGCGCTTGTGCTTTGCGATCTTGGCGCGCCGCACCTTTCTTCCACCAGCCATGCACCGGTCTCCTTACGTGTTTCGGTTTCTCCCGGGACCTCTAATGGGGCGCCGGGTTCTCAGTTCACCAGCCAATGCCCGTCGGGCATGGAATAGTCGTACAACTCGCCAGGGGCGAAATAGATGGCGATTTCGCGCGCGGCAGTTTCCCCGGAGTCGGACGCGTGCACCAGATTGTTCTGCACGGTCATCCCGAAATCGCC
>JADLCA010000318.1 GCA_020847495.1 Candidatus Hydrogenedentota bacterium
CCCATTGAAGAACATGATGTCGTCGGACGTGATCTGCACGCCGCCCGGTCGCGCGTTCACATGCGAAGCCAGGAATTCCCGCGTCGCTGGTACGCCCGCCGAGTCGCAATATGCCCACGACTCGTTGCGGTCAACAAGATCGTGGATGATCTCACGCATCCACGGCTCAACTTTCTCACCTTTCTGAACGGGATCGCCGATGTTCTCCCAGGTGATTTCCTGGCCTGCGGCGCTAATCTGCCTGGCGACGGCCACAATTTCCCGGATTTCGTAGCTAAGGCTTCCCGCGCCCATATGTACGATATTGCGTCTCATTCAAACTCCAGTCCGTCTGTGTTGCGGCGGCTGCCCGCAATTGCCTCACGCCCGATCGATCCCGAATGTGAGGTCATGTGTTTCACTTATTGGAAGGCCCCATGCGCATACAAGCGCCCGGCATGCGGAATAGAGAAATATTGTAGGTTTCCGCGCGCCCGAATTCAAAGATCTGGTGAACGCTCCTCAGTATTGCCCAGACAGGATTGATTGCAGCCGCCAAGAGGGGTATGTCCACCGATTTCACCGATTACACGGCCGGACACGGACGGACACGATTCAAGAACGGGGTTCGAGAAGGGGGCACGGGCGTATCGCCGATGATTTGTGCATACCCCAGCGCGCGGCTTCAGCGCTAATCTCTACCGCGCGGCACGACGAGGACCGGGCACGTCGCGCGGCGGATGAGGCCCGCGCTGACGCTGCCAAGGACGAGGTGGTGGAACGCGCCGTGTCCGTGAGAACCCACGACGACGCAGTCCGCGTGCAGCCGCGCCGCTTCGTCCACGATTTTTTCGATGGTGGGACCCCGCAATACGATGCAGTGCGCGTCAATGCCTTCGCCTTTGAGGCGATCCCGCAGGGCGGTAATCTCATGGCGGTCCTCCGCGATGGCTCGGGCCACCTGGTTGCGCACGTGCTGCGGGCCGGGCTCGTATCCCACGAACTCGGGATCCGGCGCCTCGACGTGCACGAGGTAGAGGGTGCCGCCCGCCGTTTTGGCGAGGTCCGCCGCCACGGCCAGCACGCGTTCGGTGGCCTCTGAGAAGTCAAGAGCTGCGACGATGGTTTTCATGCGTGCGTCTCCTGGAAAGGGACAGACACCGTGTTTCGCTGCCGAGAAGTGAGTCTCGGCGCGCCGAGCCTGCGCGAAAGACGGCGTCAGTCCCCTTTGGCGGCTGCGACGATGGTATTCATGTGTGCTACTCCTGGCCAGGGACATCCTGGCCAGGGACAGACACCGTGTTTCGCTCCGCCGAGCCTGCGCGAAAGACGGCGTCAGTCCCCTACTCTATATGATCATACCATGGACCTCTTCGTAGGGCGTGATTTGTTCCCGCGCTCTTGCGCCCCTGATTGCGATTCGGAAGAACACGACCCCGGCACATGCATTAGCGTCAATCCCTACCGGGAGCGCCTGCATCCCTGCCGGCTCTTCAGGCACACCATAAGACACTACTCGCCGTCGTGATCTCGGCAATTGAAGTCCTGGATCGCATTGAATCCCGTCTCGTGAAGAAGGCGGGAACAAATCCCGCCCTACGAAGAGGCTCCGACAACCTCCTGTGCAACACGAACGCACATGGTTTTTGCTGGAGGCTCTTACTGCGCTTGCCCCAAAGACTTGACTTGACCGGCGTCATATCCCAGAATCGCGGCCTTTGCTGGACGACAATATGCGGTACATGCAGTATGCCATTCGGGAAGCGCAGCGGGCCCAGGAAGCGGGGGAGGTGCCCGTCGGCTGCGTGATCATTTACGATGGCCAGATCATCGGCAAGGCCCACAACCAACGCGAGATGTTGCAGGACCCCACCGCGCACGCCGAAGTGCTCGCCATCACCCAGGCCGCCAACAAGCTCGGCAGTTGGCGCCTGGAAGAGACGAAACTCTTCGTGACGCTGGAGCCGTGCGCCATGTGCTCAGGCGCGATCATCCTCGCGCGCGTCCCCGAGGTCTACTTCGGGGCCTACGACCCCAAGGCGGGGACCTGCGGGTCGCTCATGAACCTGCTCGAAGACACGCGGTTCAACCACCGGCCCCAAGTCTTCCCCGGCCTCCTCGCCGAAGAGTGTGGCGCCATGCTGACGGAGTTTTTCAGGTCGATTCGGAGGAAAAGCCAGCAGGACTACTGCTGAGCCCCTTCCGTTTCAGTCTTCTTCGGCTCAACGGTTTCCGGATCGACGATCTTAATTGGAAACGTCTCCCTCTCTTCTATCGAGCGCCGCAACAACTTGTCATAGAGAATCGGCTCCGGCAGTGAGTCAGCGCCCTTCTTGCTCGTGATGGCGTCTGCGATGGCCTGGGCTTCTGCTTCGGAGAGATTGCCGGTGATGGCCCCAGCAGAACCGATTGGGGCCCTGACCACCGGAGCGCTGAGCACGCGCCCATCAAACACTATCGCCAGCTTGCGCGAGAGATTGCCCTCGGTTGCGGCTTTCAGTTTCTTGGCCCCGTCTTCGGTTGTTTGGAAAAGGACCTGGAAGTATTCGGAATTGGGGTCCTTCTGGACTTCGGCACTCGCAATGTCCCCTTCGGTCAACACCATTTCGTCCGCCACCGCCAGGGTGCGGTCCGGTTCCGATTCCGTGGGTGCGGCCAGGGTGGGTCCCTCGAGGACCCAGCGGAATTGCAACCGCGGCCCGGCAAGCTGCGAGGTTTGGGGAGTGGAATCGGACGGAGCGGACGGATCGGACCGGTCGGTCGGGTTTTCCGGAGCAGCCTCGCTGGATTGCTCGGTGGCGCTGGGCTGCTCGCTTGTGCTTGGCTGCTCGCTTGCGCTGGGTTGGTCAGTCTGATCGCTTTTCTGCTCCAGCTTCTCCAGGGTGTTGGTGGCGTCGATCCGGGTTTCGGGCTGGTTGCGGAGGTCCTGCAGCATCGGCACCGCGCGCGGGTCGCCGCGCTCGACCAGTTCCTGTGCCACGCGGAAGCGTAGCGTGGGATCGTTAACTCGGGAAGCTATGTAGACCATGGCATCCAATGCCGAAGGATCCGTATTGTTGGCTAGCGCCTCAACGAAAGGGAACGTTCGCTCGGTGCTTCTACTCAGTACGGGACTTTCAACCTCTACTCTCTTCCCGTTCACGACAGCAAACTGAGTAGGCCCACCGAACCACAAGTCAAATGCGGCTCTTAGGGCCTCTACTGCGGCGGAACCATCAATCCGGCCCAATGCTCCTATCACAGAATCTTTGACTTCATTGGATGAGTCAAAGAAGAAGGCATCCCGAAGTGCGGGGACTGCCGCGGGGTCACCCATCGCGCCCAGCAATGAAGCTGCAGTGACTCGTACTTTCTCATCCGTGTCGTGTCCCAGCAACCGTAGGAAGGTATCCTGCGCCGCTGGCCCGCCTATCTTCTGCAAGGCTTCGCAGCAGGCCGTACGGTCCTTCTTCTCTGGGTCCAGCGCGATGGCAGCGAGCAGCGGTGCGCTCTCGGGGTCGCGGATGCCACCGAGGGCTTTTGCCACGGGGGCTGTGCTCACACCTTTGTCCTCCGTGAGGAAGGGCCTCAAGGCGGGCGCCGCCCTGACGTCGCCAATCTCGCCCAGTGCGATGACCGCATACTCCCGTATGCTCGGCTCTGTTTCCGAAAGCAGGGCCAGGAGCGGATCGACCGCACGCGGGTCCTTGATCTTGCCGAGGGCTTCGGCTGCCGAAGCGCGGACACTGGCCTCCACGTGACCGAGCAGCGGGATAAGGGCGTCCACTGCTTGGGGCGCTCTGGTCGCTCCCAGAACATTCGCAATGTTCAGTGCCAACTGGGCGTCAGCGCCTTTCAAAGCCGCGATCAGCGGATCCACCTTGCGCGGATCCTCAAGCTGGAACAGGCCCTCAATCGCGTCGGAAGGTGCTTCTGCCGTATTCCCGATACAAGTAAACGCGGGTGTTGAATCAGCCTGCAAGGCGTGAACCAGTGGCTCGTAGGCCACCGGTCCGAGCGACGCGGCCTCGCGGCTCTGCTGCAGAGCGACAAGGTACCAGGCGCGTTCTTCCGGACTACCCGGTTGCCAGCGCGCTTTCTGGAGCGCAGATGCCGCTAGGAATGCCACCGCACGATTCGGATCGCGAAGCAAAGGC
>JADLCA010000319.1 GCA_020847495.1 Candidatus Hydrogenedentota bacterium
ACCGACCGGGAGCCGCCGGTGAATCAGGCCCATGTCATCGACGTGACCATGGAGAAGGCCCACTACTTCGACGACGAGACGGAGATGGCTATAGGCCGCTAGACGGGGGCCTGCGGAGTTTGAGGCTTTGGCGAAGAACATCCCCCTCGGCACTTCGTGCCTGCCCCCTTCAAAGGGGGACTCCATTGGCGACCCTCCGGGTCGCGTGCTCTTAGCGTCAAGCACCCACGTGTTGCCCTCGAGTCGTATAATTATTCTACGGACATAGTGTTGCACACGTCCCCCTTTGAAGGGGGATCACGGGGGATGTTCTCTGCTTGTTCTCTTCACCTATCGGGAATGGCGACATGTGCAGAAGGGCGAATCCATGAGCGTTGACCTGGCGCGGGCGAAGGCCGCGTTTGCGCTGCACTTCGGGCACGAACCCGAAGCGGGTGCGCGCGCACCCGGCCGCGTGAACATCATCGGTGAACACACGGACTACAACCATGGCTTCGTCTTCCCGATGGCCATCGAGCGCGACACCCTAATCCTGGCCCGCAAGACCGAACGGCCACGCCTCAGCGTTTTCGCGGCCAACTTCGAGCAAGAGGCCGATGTGGCGCTGGGCGCCTGGGAACGCCACGCCACATGCCCCTGGATGGACTACCTCGTGGGCGTTGCACGTGAGGTGGAGTTGCTGGGCCATCGTGTCCCCGGCATGGAGTGCCTGCTTCTAGGCGACGTGCCCATCGGCGCGGGATTGAGCAGTTCCGCCAGCGTGGAGATGGCCGCGCTGAGGCTCTTTGAAGAGATGGCGGGGTTCCGGCTGAGCGATCCCGACGCCGCCGCGCTCGGGCAGCGCGTGGAAAACCACTTCCTGGGTGTGGCCAGCGGCATCATGGATCAATTCGTCGTGCGCGCAGCCCGCGAGGGACACGCCTTGTTTCTCGATTGCCGTTCGAATGCCCACGAGCAGATACCTCTGGCATTGGCGGACACGGTCTTCGTGGTGGCGGATACGGGTGTGTCGCGCGGGCTTGCCGGTTCCAAGTACAACGAGCGCGTTGTGGAGTGTGCCGAAGCGGTGGACATCCTGAATGCGGCGAATGGGACGCGCCATACCCACCTACGCGATTTCGGACTCGAACAGTTGGAGACGATGGCTTCCTCCATGCCCAATCACGTGTACCGGAGAGCACGCCATGTGATCACCGAAAACGAACGGACTCGCGAAGCGAGCCGCATCGTGACGCCGGGAAACGCGAGCCGGCTGGGCGAGCTCATGAACGAGTCCGATCGCAGCCTTCGCGAGGACTACGAGGTGACCTGCCCGGAATTGGATCTGATGACACATATCGCGCGTACGCTGCCCGGCTGTTTCGGCAGCCGGATGACGGGGGCCGGGTTTGGCGGGTGCACGGTCCATCTCGTATCCAGCGGCCACACGAAAGACTTCTGTGCAGGGCTGTCCTGCGAGTATCAGCGGCAGACCGGGCGGAACGCGCACTGCTTCGTCAGTTGTGCTTCGTCAGGTGCGGACTTGGCGGGGAGCTGACCCGCACACCTCAGTGCCCCACGCGCGAGAAATAGGAGAAATAGGGTGAAGGGAAGAAATGGGGACAGCCACCCGTTACGCGCCCGTTCCCCCTTGTTTCCGTCCCCCCGGCGGTCCATCCCCTGAATCGGCGCAATCAGTGAAATCGGTGGATGACGGTCCTCGTCCTGGCTGAAAAAACGGTGGCTGTCCCTTATTAAAAATACGAAATAGGTTCGGAGGAGGAGAGCGTCGACCGCAGCTCCTCCTCCGGAGTCGCGTGGATAGAATGGGCGTGTGCCTGTGTGGCGGCCGGGTTTGCGGCGGCACCAGGACTACTGCTGTTGCGCGCCCTCTTCCGCGGCCGCCGCCGCGTCGTCGGCCTCGTTCAGCTCGTCGCGCATCTGCTGGCTCAGCTCGCCACCGGCATTCTCGACATCCCTGTACTGCTGGATTCGTGAGGACTCGGTCTCCTCACCGGACTCTCCGCCGCATCCGAGCGCGCCGACCGCCAGTGCGCAAATAAGCATGACCCCTGTGACTATGAAACGTACCATCTCAAGAACCTCCTTCTTGTGTTGACTCGAAGCCTCTAACAAGAACCGTGTGAGTTCGCGTAGCGCAGGCGTCTTGCCTGCAATTCTGAAGATGCAGGAGGGATGCCTGCGCTACAACGCCGGATATTGTTGTAGCCTCTTGATCTCGGGACAACCTGGGATAGACCTCGTGTTTCGCAGCCGGGATAAGAATGCCGGCGGGGATACGAATCCCGCCGGGGATACGAATCCCGGCGCGAAAGACGGTGTCATTCCCCTTCCGTTCAACTGCTGCGTTGAGGCGCACACCGTGCGCCGATCAAGATGGCGGGGACTCACTTTCGCGAGTCCCCGCCCTTTAAGCCATCATCGTGGCTACACTAAGTCCGCTGCAGGATCAGGGGAACCAGGTGTAGTCGTCTTTGTGACCAGCTTCGGAAACCATGAACATCTTGCTGCCGTTCGGCTGCGGATACTTGCCGAATTCGACGTGGCCGTCCATGAAGAGCACGTTCGCACCACCAGGAATGTGGTTGAACTCTTCGAAGACCTGGCCCGGAACGCCGCCGTCATCATCCGAACCGTAGGTGCGGGAGGAGTCCCACATCACGGCCGCGGTCGACTGCGCCTGGGTGGCGCCCGCCGGGTTGTTGATGTCGGTGATCATGAAGCGCTCGATGCCTTCCTTGATGCCGTACAGGGTGACCGTACCATGGTTCGGGGTGACAACCGTCAGGTTGCTGCCGAGGTTCGCGAAGGTGCGGATTTCGGCTGCAGTCACGGTCACCGGCGTGTTGGTGTCCAGCGTGGTGCTGGTGCCGTCGGTGGCGTCAAGCACGCGGCCAATCTTGCACATGTCGGCCGAGTTGTCGACGAAGGTCGGGTTGATGATGAAGCTCCAGAACGTGTAGGAGTCGCCAGCCGGGTGCGGGTAGCAGCCCTGGTTGGTGCCGCTGTACTCACTCGGGAACCTGCCGTCGCAACCGGAGTTGCCGTTGGCGGCGAAATAGCTGGCAGCCGACTTGGCCGCGTTGAAGGGCGAGTCAACCTGGTCCCAACCGGTACCCGGGTTCTCCCAGCGCCACGGGCCGCGCTCGTCCGCGCCATCGTTATCCGACGGGCAGAAGAGGACCATCGGGTCCGTCAGGTACTCGGGGAACACCGCCGGCAAGCTGGGAATCGACCAGATGCTGGTGAAGGTGTTCAGGGCGGCCGGATTGATGCCGGAACGCTGATTGACGTAGCTGGACGGGAACAGGTCCTTGTTCTCGTTCGCGAACATCTTGAAAACCAGTCCCATCTGCTTCAGGTTGTTCTGGCAGGATGCGCGGCGGGCCGCTTCGCGGGCGCGCGCAAGAGCCGGCAGCAGAATCGCGGCCAGAATACCGATGATCGCGATCACAACCAGCAGCTCGATAAGCGTAAAGCCTTTTTTCCGCATGAGTTAGATTCTCCTCACTATGCGTTTTGTTGCCGTTTAACTATGAGTGGATTAGTGCCCATACGCACACGCGTGCGCACTCAAAGGAGTACACGTACTTGGCCTTGCAGAAAGTGGGCCTGCCCAAGGCAGTACTCAACACTTTCCTTCACCACCTCCTTTCGGCGAAGACTCGGGGCAACATTGTAGATGCTCTTTGAAGGTGCAGCTACGATACAGAAGACCCCTTCTCGCCCATGTGAAGGGGCCTTCCCCGATTTGACAGTATGATACCTCATTCCCGGGGAGTTGTCAAGATATACCTCCAGATACAGATTCCTTTGCAAGCAATTGATACTTGATTCGACAGCTCGGATTATGTCCAGCATTTACGTAATTCAGTTTGGAAACAGGCACAGTCCTGGTCGAGGTGAAATGTGTCCTGCAGTGGCCCACCATCTCGCGAGGTTGCCACATTTAGGGTGCTCTCAGTTCCACCGACCCCTTGCGGACAACTGGCGGCTTACCTATAATACTTTAACTACGTGCTGCGCAGCAGTGAGGCCGCGCCATTAGTCCTTTCAGTCGGACTTGAGCCATAGGGTCGATTCGTAGCAGTGCCGTGCATCTTTGGTTGGCTGCGGTCGAAGGCCTTCAAGGGAATAGGTCCTCTCGTATGGGAGCGCACACCGTTGGGTGTAATGGGGGCGTGTTCGCGTGGCATCGTGTGTCATGATCCGTGGCGTTCAAATCTCGGGAGGCAAACTATGTTGAAGAAGATTGTTATTCTCTTGTTCCCGGTCGTGCTTGTCATTGGTGCTGTGGGTTGCGGCGGCTCAGATGATGGCGAAGAAGGAAGACTCAATGCGCTTGAGCGAGCCCAGGAGCGTGGACGTGGCCTGAGCATGGGCGAAAAGGAGCAGCTTCGTGAAATGCAGGAAGAGCGAGAGCTGCAACAGCAAGAGACTGAAGAGACGCAGGAGTAGTTTGCTCACGCGGCACACTGAATCAAGCGGAAGTCGCGGGCTGGGAAGCGGAGTTACTTGGAGATCAACAGTTCCGGGTGTGTGAGCTGGGGAATACTTCGGGCCATCCTTAGAGCAGCTCTCGTGGTATCCCGTTCCGTGCGTGTATTCAATGACTCGCCTTGAAAAACTGTCTGACAGAAAAAGAGCTTTGGGGCTCCTATCGGGAACCCCAAAGCTCTTGCAATTCTCGGCAGTTTCCGCCGCTTGCGCCGCGGAACCTGTCAGCTTACCAGGAGGAATTGACCATGTTCGCGGCCGTCAGGAACCAAGTCCTCGTGGCCAACTCGCCCGGATACTTGATGAATTCCACGTGGCCGTCCATGAACAGGACGTTGCAGCCACCCGGAATGTGGTTGAACTCGTAGACATCCGCCGCCGCATTGGTGGTTGGGTCATACGAATCGACGAATGCCTCGTCTCTCAGGCAGAGGATGTCTGACTGCGCCTTGGCCGAACCCGCCGGGTTGTTGATGTCGGTGACCATGAAGCGCTCGACACCCTCACGCATGTTCATGAGTGTCCAAGTACCGGTCGATGTCACCACACCGCCGATGTCGTTCGATCCATTGGGGTGCGTGCGATTGTAGAAGGCGTCCGACAGTGTCGCAAGGTCGGCCGTGGCGGTGACTGCATCCGTCGCCATGGCGGTTGGCGGCACAACAACGCCCGTGTAGCAATAGGTGTCGTAGAAGAAACTCGGCGCGCACACGCCCGCCAGGAAGGCCGGGCCGCCGGGCTTGCATCCGCCGTCAGGCTTGCAGTTTTGGCCACCGATAATGGCGTCCTGAGCATTGCCGGCAGTCTCACCTCCAGCGACCGTGTACATCTTCTGGCCGAGACTCTTCAGGGTCTGGTGACTGCTGTTGCGCCACGTGGAGTGGACGCCGCGCATCTCGACGTAGTCGTAGGTCTGACCTTCATCCGGAGGGGTGGACGGGCAATCGTGCAGATTGTAATCGGTGTTGTATTCGGGGTAGATCTCAACCCAACTGATGTTGGACCACCACCGAACGTCCGTGTATGCCCTGCGATAATCCTGGTACGGTTGAGGGAAGGTGTTGCCTTTGCTCTCATTGGCGTACATCTTGATGACAAGGCCGAGTTGTTTCAGATTATTCTGACAGGAAGCGCGACGGGCCGCTTCACGAGCGCGCGCCAAGGCCGGCAAGAGAATGGCGGCCAGAATGCCGATGATTGCGATCACAACCAACAGCTCAATCAGCGTAAAGCCTTTCTTTCGCATGAGTAGATAACTCCTCACTATCCGGTGATTGGTAACAACTTATGAACTGTAGAAATGCTCTTGCGCACACGCGTTCACACATGAATGGGTACGGTATTGATTTTGCGGAAAGCAAAGTCGCTTCGCGGCGTCCCTTGCTTACCTTTGCACCTCCCCCGGAAGAAGGATACAGATTCAGCTATCCCGCATCCCGCATTTGCGTGCCTAGGCTGGCGTCACCGATCCTTGCCCCGTCCCGGAAGGACACAATACCAAGCCTAGGGACATTCTAGCGCACGTGGTCCAGTTTGTCAACACAAATAGCTGCAACCCGCTGGACGCCAACCTGCTACCTACAAGCACGCACCAGCGAGAGGCCCGTATCGCGGTGCTGTTCCTCTCGTGACACGGCCTTGTGGTTTCCCTTGACGTGGCACGGCCCGGGGCAGTATAGAAGGCGTTCCGCCGCGTTTCGGGCGGCTTCGGTGCGCCACCGCGCCCGTGGAGCGACCTCCATGGATGAAGGAACTATGAGCTATATCCGGCTGGAAGATATCTCGAAATCGTTCGCGGGCACGCCCGTGCTGGTGTCGGTAAGTCTGCGCGTCGAGGAAGGCGAGAAAATCGGCCTCATCGGGCGCAATGGGACGGGGAAGAGCACGCTGTTCCGCATCATGCTGGGCGACTTCGAGCCGGATGCAGGGTCGGTGGAGCGCATGCGGCGCGCCCGCATGGCGTGTCTCGCACAGATGCCGGACCTCAAGGAAGGGGACACGCTGTTTGACGTGGTCATGCGGTCTTTCTCGGACCTGTTGGAAATGGAGCGCCGCCTGGGGGAACTGGAGGACCTGCTTGCCGGCGGGGATGAGAAGAGCCTGCAGCAATACAGCGCCTTGCAGGAGGCCTTTCATCTGCGGGGCGGGTATGAGTTCCGGACGCGCGCGAAGCAGGTGCTGCACGGGCTCGGGTTCACGATCGATGATTTCGACCTCCATGTGAAGGCCTTGAGCGGGGGACAACGCACGCGGCTGATGCTGGCGCTGGTCTTGCTGCAGGATGCGGATCTGCTCTTGCTGGACGAGCCGGAAAACCACCTGGACCTGGAGGCGCGGGAATGGCTCGAGGGATTTCTCAAAGACTGGCCGCGGGCGTTTGTCATCATCTCGCATGATCGGCGCATGTTGAACGCGGTGACCAATCGTATCGTTGAGGTGGAGCGCGGCGGGCTGAAGAGTTTCTCTGGGAACTACGACGCGTACATGGCAAACAAGGTCCTGCAGGTCGAGCAGCAGCAGAAGGCCTATGAACGGCAGCAGGAGTTCATCGAGAAGGAAGAGAAGTGGATCAATCGGTTCCGGTACAAGGCGACGAAGGCGGCGCAGGCGCAGAGCCGGCTCAAGCGGCTAGAGAAGCTGGAGCGCGTGGACGCCCCGGTGGGAGACGCCTCTTCGGCGAAGTTCTCCCTGGGGGAGGTGGTCCGCAGCGGGGCGGTGGTCCTCGCGGCGAAGGACCTGGCCATGGCGTATGGCGAGTTGAAGCTGTACGGCGGGGTATCCTTCGAGGTGGAACGCGGCGAGCGCGTCGGTATCATCGGCCCGAACGGGGTGGGGAAGACGACGCTGCTGCGGCACCTGGCGGGACAGTTGGAATTGGGCACGGGCAGCGTGTCGCTGGGGCACAAGGTGAAGCTGGGCTTCTACGACCAGCACCACGAGGGGATGAACCTGGCCGGGGACGTGTTCGGCGAGATCGCGCAGAGCCGGCCCGACATGCTGCCGGAGCAAATCCGCACCTTCATGGGGCGCTTCCTGTTCACCGGGCAGGACGTGTTCAAGGCGGTGTCCACGCTGAGCGGCGGCGAGCGCAGCCGGGTGGCGATCGCGAAGCTGATCCTCACGGGTGCGAATGTCATCCTGTTGGATGAGCCCACGAACCATCTCGATATTGCTTCGCGGGAGGCGTTGGAAAGCGCCTTGGAGGAGTTTCCGGGGAGTATTGTGATGGTTTCGCACGACCGGGCGTTGATCGACCGGCTGGTGAGCAAGCTGATCATCCTGGACCACGGGCGGGCCGAAATTCACCTCGGCAATTACTCGCACTACCGCTGGAAGCGCGCGGAGGAGGCCGCGCCGGCAACGCCCGCCAAAGCGGGGGATGTGCTTAAGATTCGTCGCGGCAAAAAGCCTGTCCGGGGCAAGGAAGAGCAGAAGGTGCTGCGGAAACGGCGCAACCAGCTCGAAGACCTGGAGCGGGACATCGCGGAAGTCGAGGAACTGGTCAACGGCATCGAGGCGCGCTTCACGGAAATCGATCCCTCCGATTACGAGACGGCGCGGCAGTTGAAAGACGAATACGACGGGCTGAAGCGGGACCTCGGCGACATGTATGCGGAGTGGGAGAGGCTCGCCGAGGAGATGACGGAGTAGGGGCCGCGGAAGAAGCGCGCGCCCGCAGACGGC
>JADLCA010000320.1 GCA_020847495.1 Candidatus Hydrogenedentota bacterium
GCTATGTCACCGTCATCAAGGATGGCGACCTATACCGCCTCTACTATCGCGGGTTGCCTAACTCGGGCAAGGATGGTTCGGACGCCGAGGTCACGTGCTACGCGGAAAGCGCGGATGGCATCACGTTCACGCGGCCCAATCTAGGCCTGTTTGAGATTGCCGGTTCACGCGAGAACAACGTCGTGCTGGCCAACAGCGCGCCGTTCTCCCACAATTTCGCGCCCTTCCTCGACACACGCCCGGACGTGCCCGCCGAGGAGCGCTTCAAGGCCTTCGCAGGTAGTTCCGAAACGGGCCTTTTCGCCTTTGTTTCCCCTGACGGCAAATCTTGGAAGAAACTCGCGGACACCCCCGCGATCACAGCCGGTGCCTTCGACTCCCAGAATGTCGCTTTCTGGTCCGAGGCGGAAGGCCAATATCTCTGCTACTTCCGTACCTGGTCCGAGGGCGGATACAAAGGACACCGCGCGGTGAGCCGCGCGACTTCCCCAGATTTCCGCAGCTGGAGCGAGCCCGAGCCGATGAGCTTCAGCGGGACCGTGCTGGAACATCTCTACACCAACCAGACCGGGCCCTATTTCCGCGCGCCTCACATCTATGTCGCGGTTGCGGCACGATTCATGCCCGGACGCCGCGTGGTTCCCGCCGAAATGGCGGAGAAGATCGGGGGCGAGGCGAAGTATTCGGGAGACTGCTCCGACGCGGTGTTGATGACGTCGCGTGGCGGCACAGTGTACGCCCGGACCTTCATGGAGGGCTTCATTCGCCCGGGCATCGGCTTGGGCAACTGGACCTCGCGCACGAACTATCCCACCTACGGCATCGTGCCCACGGGCGAAGACCAGATGTCCATGTACGTGCAGCGCAACTACGGTCAGACCACGCACCACCTCCAACGCCTCAAGCTGCGCACGGATGGGTTCGTCTCCGTGCACGCGCCCTATGCAGGTGGAGAGATGGTGACGAAGTCCCTGGTCTTCTCCGGGACCGAACTGGTCATCAACTACTCGACCTCGGCCGCGGGCAGCGTGTGGATCGAGTTGCAGTATGCGGATGGTATCCCCATCGAAGGTTTCACGAGAGCGGACTGCGACGAGATCATCGGCGACGAGATCGCGCGGGTGGTCACTTGGAAAGGCTCCAGCGATCTGTCGACGCTCGTTGGAAAGCCGGTCCGCGTGCGCGCCGTCATGAAGGACGCCGATCTGTATTCGATCCAGTTTCGCGCCAAATAGCAGGTCTGGAGACCGGCCCCGTATGACATCCCGAGAACTGAATCTCGCTATTTTCCGGCGCGAGCCTACCGGAGGCCGCATTCTCTGGCAGCCGCGCATCGAGCATTGGTATGAGACCAACCGCCGGCAGGGGACACTCCCGGAACGCTACCGCGAACTCAACATGCTCGAGGTCTTCGATGATCTCGGGTGCTCCGTGCGCCCGTACTGGGCCTTCAACGACAGCATGCACATCGAGGACGCCGAGGAGGTCACCCGTGAAGAACGCGAGGATGGCAACCTTACGTACGTGACGGAACACACGCCCGTGGGCAAGCTCGTGACCGTTCTCGAGAAAACCTCACAGTCCTGGCATACCCGCAAATTTCCCGTGGTCACGCCGGACGACATGAAGGTCATGGAATGGCGGCTGCACCACCGCAGGATTTGGTTTGACCGCGAGTACTTCGACAAGGCCAGTGCCGAAATCGGCGACCGGGCCGCCCCGTGCGTCTTCATATCGCGGATCAACCTGCTGCGGATCGTCATCGAGTTCATGGGGTTTGAGAATGGCCTCACCGCCTTCTACAACTATCCGGATGAGATAGCCCACCTCATTCACACCGTCAACGAGACCGACGACGCCATGCTCGACATGGTGTGTGAGAGTCCGCTGGAGATCATCAATTTCGGGGACAATGTCCACCAGGCGTTTTGTCCGCCGAACCTGTTTCGCGATTGGGTCCTTCCCGAGTATCAGCGCCGCAACGCCCGCCTGCATGCCGCAGGCAAAAGGACGTATCCGCACTGGGATGGCGATTGCGGGCAACTACTGCCCTACGCGCAGGACTGCGGCTTCGATGGGTACGAAGCCATCACGCCGGTTCCGCAAGGCGATGTGACGCTGGAGCAGGTACGCGACGCGCTGGGCGACCGCATTCTGCTGGACGGGATTCCCTGCACGGACTTCCTACCCACCGAATCGCTCGACAGCCTGGTCTCCAACACGAGGAAGTGCATTCAGTACTTTGCACCCAACCTCGTGCTGGGGATTTCCGATGAGATTTCGCCAGTCGGTGACATTGAGCGCGTGCGCCTTGTCAGCGAGATCGTCGCCGAGCACGGCGGGTGAAATGAGAAGGGGCGGCGTCACCGCCTCCCCTTGTTTTGTCTGTGTCCGTCCGTGCTTGTCCGTGTTCGTCAGTGTTCTTGGGCTTCCAGCCAGCGCGTGGCGTCGAGGGCGGCCATGCACCCGCTGCCCGCCGCCGTGATGGCCTGCCGGTAGATCTTGTCCTGCACGTCCCCCGCGGCGAACACGCCCTCGATGTTCGTGTAGGTCGAGCCCGGCTTCGTGATCAGATAGCCCGTCTCGTCCATGTCCAGGATTCCCTTGAACAAGTCCGTGTTCGGCTTGTGCCCGATTGCGGAGAAATACCCCGTGCACTCAATCTCTCGCGTCTCGCCTGTGCGCACGTCCTTGATGCGCGCGCCGGTCACGCCCGCCTTATCCTCGCCCAGCACCTCGTCGACCACCGAGAACCACTCGACCGTGATCTTCGGGTTCGCGATGACGCGGTCGCCCATGATCTTGCTCGCGCGGAACTTGTCGCGCCGGTGCACCACATGCACGCGGCTCGCGTACGTGGTCAGGAAGAGCGCCTCTTCCATGGCCGTGTCGCCGCCGCCGACGACGACGAGGGGCTTGTTGCGAAAACGCGGCAACGCCCCATCGCAGGTCGCGCAGGCCGACACCCCGCGGTTCATGAACTTCTCTTCCGAATCCAGCCCGAGGTACCTCGCCGTTGCGCCGGTGGCGATGATAATCGCCTTCGCCTGCCATGACTTGTCTTTTGCCTTCACCGTGAACGGACGCTTCGAGAAGTCCACCTCCGTGATGGTTTCCGGCAGGATCCGCGTCCCGAACCGAAGCGCCTGCTTCTTGAAAAGCTCCATCATTTCGGGCCCCGTCACGCCGTCGGGGAACCCGGGAAAATTCTCCACCTCCGTCGTGGTCATGAGCTGGCCGCCGGGAAGGACTTCCTTGCTGAATTCACCTTCAAACAAGAGCGGGTTCATATTCGCGCGGGCCGTGTACAGGGCCGCCGTATAGCCCGAGGGGCCAGACCCTATGATGATAATATTCTCCATTGCGTACTCCATGGGATGCACCAGAGCGGCAGTCTCGCCCTCGCGCATTCGTTGTTGCCTCGGTCTACCTCAGGTCTTACGAATCGCAGGGATTATACGGTGGGATGGCCCGCGCGGGCAATTTCGGCTGCGGAATCCGGTGCGGCTATTGGAACCCCCGCATGATCTGATGAAACACCTCCAGCGAAGGCCGCACCTTGGATGGCGGGAGCGTCGCGAGGGGTTCGTCCACCAGGTTCAGACGGTCATCGAGGGCATCCCGCTCGCGGCTATAGTAAAGGAGCCCCGTGTAGAAAAGGTTCTTTTCGCGGGCCTCATCCAGCAGCGTTAGCGCCTGAACCCGGTCGTGCGCATTGTGATCGCGCGCGAGTTTCGTCAGGGTGATTCGGGAACCATCGTGCATGGTCACGACCGTGGTCGTTCCCTCATCGTACTCCACGGAGATGTTCTCGTAATGCGGAATGAAGTCCATTTCGTGCAGCGGTTCTTCATGGCTGCGCGCATACGCCACACTCTTCGTGGAGCCCTCGTGATTGTTGAAGGTCACGCAGGGCGACACGATGTCCAGCACCGCCGTGCCGCGGTGCGCGATGGCCGCCTTTAGCAAGGTGCGTACCTGTTGCGTATCTCCCGAGAAGGAGCGCGCCACGAACCCGCAGCCCATCTTGATTGCCATCGTGCACAGGTCTACCGGCGCGTCCTGTATCGTGGCGCCGCTCTTCATCCGCGTGCCGCGGTCGGCTGTTGCCGACGCCTGCCCTTTGGTCAGCCCATAGCAGCCGTTGTTCTCGATGATGTACACGACGTGCGCGTTGCGCCGCACCATATGCGCGAAGTGGCCCAGCCCGATGGATGCCGTGTCGCCGTCGCCGCTGATTCCAATGTGGATGAGATTGCGGTTGGCAAGGCTCGACCCCGTGGCGATGGTCGCCATCCGGCCGTGCAGCGAGTTGAACCCGTGCGATTGGCCCAGAAAGTAGTTCGTCGTCTTGCTCGAGCACCCGATGCCGCTCAGCTTGGCCACCTGGTGCGGGTCTACGCCCAGTTCGTAGAACGCCTTGATAATGGAACTCGTGATCGCATCATGCCCGCACCCCGCGCATAGGGTCGATTCCGCGCCCTGATAGTCTTTCTGCGTCAGGCCGATGCGATTGGTCTTGGGTCCTTTGGCGGGCACTTCCGCGGCCGTCACGGGACTCGTCAACATGGTGGTCATGCGATTCCTTTCTCTTCGGCGATCCGATGCAATACCTTCCGGGCTACCGACTCGGCATCGATGGGCAGTCCGTTGTAATGCAGCGCGGTCTTGATGCGCGTCGCATACTCGGGATACTCGCTGCGCAGAATAGACGCCACTTGGCCGTCGCGATTCTGTTCCACGACGCACACGAAGGGATAGCGCTCGCAGAACGCCTTGACCTCGCCATTGACCGGCAAGGCGCGCAAGCGAAGATAGCCCGTAGCTACGCCATGTTCGCGGGACAGTGCGTGCCGCGCTTCCTGCACCGCGAGATCACTGGAACCGTAAGCGATGATCCCCACGTCGGCCGAGGCGTTGTCTTCGACCACCGGCGCCGGCACCATCCCTCGCGCCGTCTCAAACTTGCGCGCCAGGCGATCGACGTTGCGTTCCCAGTCCTCAGGCTTTTCCGAGTAGGTGGCTTTCTCCGTGTGTCCCGTGCCGCGCGTGAAGTAGGCGGCGTTGGGATGCTGGGTGCCCGGCAAGGTGCGGTAGGGTATGCCGTCTCCGTCCACATCTCGGTACCGTGCGAACTCGCCATTCCTGCTCAGACCCTCCGCCGAGACGACCTTGCCGCGCGCGATGGGTTTCGTGGGCGGCGCGAAGGGCTCCGACATCCACTTGTTCATGCCGAGGTCCAGATCGCTCATGACAAACACAAGAGTCTGCAATTGCTCCGCGAGGTCCAACGCCTCTTGCGCGAATTCGAAACACTCCTTCATGTTTCCGGGAATCAGCAAAACGTGTTTACAGTCGCCGTGCGATAGCGTGTAGGCCTTGCCGACATCCCCTTGCGAAGTGCGCGTTGGCAGTCCCGTGCTCGGGCCCATGCGCTGCACGTCCACCACCACCGCCGGCACTTCCGCGAAGTACGAGAGCCCGGCCATTTCCGCCATGAGCGAAATGCCCGGGCCCGACGTCGCCGTCAGCGCTCGCGCCCCCGCCCAGCCCGCTCCCAGAACCATACCCATGGACGCGAGTTCGTCCTCGGCTTGGATCACCGCATAGGTGGCTTGGCTGGTTTCCGGGTCGCGCCGGTACTTGTCGAGATACTTGATCAGGTTTTCGCACAGGCTGCTGCTCGGCGTGATTGGATACCACGCGAGAAACGTGACGCCCCCGAACAGCATCCCCAGGGCCATGGCCTCGTTGCCTTCGATGACGATACTGCCCTGCGTTTTGCGGCGGCGTTCCAGCCGGTGCGTGCTCCGGACCAGGCAATGCTCCTGCGCCCAGTCATACCCCGCACGCGCGGCAGTCTTGTTCAACTCAGCCGCCTTGGCTTTCTTCGCGAACTGTCCATCGATGGCCCGCTCGATTTCCTCAAACTCAATCCCCAGGATCGACGCCAGCACGCCCACATAGATGATGTTGACTAC
>JADLCA010000321.1 GCA_020847495.1 Candidatus Hydrogenedentota bacterium
CGTGGCCAGCAGTTCCCCCGTGAATGGCGTTTCGCACCCCGGTATCGGCCAGCAGAAAAGGACTGTGAATGTCGGATTCCAGAGAAAGCGGCTTGAGCACGTACCTGGCCGAGATCTCGCGCATTCCATTGCTGGCCACTTCCGAGGAAATCCGTCTGGCGGAAGCGGCCCAGAAGGGAAGCGCGGAGGCGCGGCGCAAACTGATCGTGTCGAATCTGCGCCTCGTCGTGAGCATCGCAAAGAAGTATCTCTACTACGGCCTTCCCTTGCAGGACCTCATCGAAGAGGGCAATCTCGGCCTCATGAAGGCGGTGGATCGCTACGATCCCACGCGCGGGTGCAAGTTCTCGACCTATGCGACGTGGTGGATCCGGCAGGCGATCACGCGCGCGCTGTCGAACTACGGGCGAACCGTCCGTATCCCGGTGTACGTGACGGACAATGTGGCGCGGTATAAAAAGACTGCCGAGGAGCTGTACATCAAGACCGGCAAGCGCCCCGATGCTGAGGAAGTGGCGGTGGCCATGGGCATCAAGGTGGCCGAGGCGTACAAGCTGCAGTCGTTCGTGGATGATGTATCGCCGCTGGAGAATCCGGAAACCGTCAATGAGGACAACGGCCGTGGGATTCCCGAGAGTCTCGAGCCCCGGCGAATCGACGAGGCCATCGCGCAGATCGAGCTCGACCAGCAGCTCGAGGAAATCATGACGCAGCTCACATCGCGCGAGCAGAATATCATCCGCTACCGCTACGGGCTCATGGATGGCAAGGCGCACACGCTGGAGCAGACGGGGCGGAAATTCAATCTGACACGGGAACGCATCCGCCAGATCGAAAACGACGTCATGAAACGCCTGCGAAAGTTTGTGGCGGAGCGCTCCGACGACTTCGGGCCCTGAACCGGGCCACTTTCACGAGACAGCACGCACGATGATTGGGGAGACCGCTCTGTGCCGGAGCACCGGCAACCCCGGGCGGTGAGGAGAATACTCGCATGGACCTTGCTTCGCTGATTCGCAATGTGCCGGACTTCCCGGTGCCGGGGGTGCAGTTCAAGGATATTACGACGCTCCTGCAGCACCCGGCCGCGTTCCGCTTCATCGTCGATGGATGGAAGGCGCGTTACGCGGACCGGGGCCTCACGGCTGTAGTTGGCGCAGACGCGCGCGGCTTCATCTTCGGCGGGGCGTTGGCGTACAGCATGGGCCTGCCGTTCGTGCCGGCGCGCAAGAAGGGGAAGCTGCCCGCGGATACGATCTGTGAGGAGTATCAGTTGGAGTACGGCACTGCGGTGCTGGAGATCCACCAGGACGCCTTGAAGCCGGGCGACCGGGTGGTGCTGATCGACGACCTGCTCGCCACGGGCGGCACCATGCGCGCCATCGCGAACATGGTCGAGCGCCTCGGCGCGGAAATAGTGGAAATCGCCTTTGTGGTGGAGTTGCCGCCGCTGAAGGGACGCGAAAAACTCAACAAGTATCCAGTGCACTCGCTGGTGGAATTCATGGTGGAGTGATCGAATGATGACAACTCAGTGTATCCCGGGGACCGGCATGGAGATCGTTCGGGAGGTGGAGCGGGGCCGCTTCAAGTATGGCCTCTTCGATTTCGACGGCACCGTCAGCCTTCTGCGCGAGGGGTGGCAGCAGGTCATGGGTCCGCTCATGGCGGAGATGATATGCGGCGGCGGCACGCCCACACCGGAAATCAACCAGGCCGTTGCCGACTACATCGACGAGTCCACGGGCATCAACACGATCCTCCAGATGGAGCACCTCGTGAAGATGGTGCGCGAGCATGGTCTTGTGCCGGAGGATAAGATCCTCGATGCGCACGGTTATAAGAAGATCTACAACGATCGCCTGATGGAACGCGTGAAGGAACGCATCGCGGACTTGCAGTCCGGCGCGCTGAAGCCGGTCGATGTGACGGTGAAGGGTTCGCTGGATTTCGTGAAGGCCCTCCACGAGCGCGGCCTGCAGATGTACATTTTCAGTGGAACCGACCGCGACGATGTATGCAACGAATCCGGCCTGGTCGGTGCGGCGCAGTACTTCACGGAGATCTGGGGCGCCCTGCGCACCTACGCCGAGAGCAACAAGGAGATGATCATCAAGAAGATCATCGCCGACCACAATCTTCACGGTTCGGAAGTGCTGGTCGTGGGCGACGGGCCCGTCGAGATACGGCTTGCGCACGAGCATGATTGCGTGTCCATCGGCGTGTGCTCCGACGAAGAACGCGGTTTCGGATGGAATGAAGAGAAGCGGCAGCGCCTCACCAAGGCCGGGGCTGACATCCTCATCGCGGACTTCGGCGAATGGGCCGCCCTGATGGAGTATCTCTTTCCCAAGCAATAGGCAAGCACGGCGACCTGCTCAGGGATGCCAGTCAAAGCACGATACGTCCGCGCCCTGTCCCTCCACGGCCAGGGCCGCGGCGTAGCCTTCCTCCGCGTGCAGGGCGAACATGGACCAGCGCGAAGCCTCATGGGGGTTGCCGTGGGTCGCGAGCAACGCGGCCGGCTCACCCGGTTTCAAAGACACATCGAAGGCATCCAGCGGGAAGGAGAGCCCCTCGCCGCGCGCCTTGATGTAGGCTTCCTTGCGGGTCCAGCAGTTGAGGAAGGCCTCCTCGCGTTGTTCCTTCGGCAGTTTGCGAAGGGCCTCGGACTCCCTCGGCGAAAAGAAGCGATCCGCGATACGCTGGCCCGCGAAATCTGGACGGTTCTTCTCGATATCGATTCCGATGAGGTGGTCGAGGACAAACCCATAGAGGGCGAGCCTACCTGAATGCGCGAGATTGAATCGCAACCCGAGGCTGCCGCATCCCTCCGCCAGCGCGGGTTTGCCATGGTCGCTGTACGCGAAGGAGACGTTGCAGGGTTGCATGCCAAGATAGTGGCCGAGCAATTCGCGCAATACCCCGCGTCCCACCACATAGCTGTCGCGTCCGCCGGGGAAATGGAAGCGCGCGGCGCGCTCTTGTTCGTCGGCGCTCAGAGTGGTCCAGAACCGCTCGATAATGGCGGCGGGTTGGTCCAAACGCGCGCGCCAGACGTGGACTTCATCCGGGGCAAGACGGATACCTGGCCCTGGTTCGCGCCATTCCAGATTGGTGCTGCTCGCGGACATGCCTGCGTTCATACTCCCTGCATTGGAGGACTTATCCCACTCTAGGGGAGTTCGCGGCGGGAGTCAATGGGCTCGGATGGCGACGGCGGAATGTACGTCCCTTCATCCCAAAAACGACAGTTGAACCGCCATATGGGTGAGGGGACAGACCCCGTGTTTCGCTCCGCAAAGCCTACGCGAAAGACGAGGTCAGTCCCATTCAACTGCCGCTTTTAGGTTCATGCGAGCGTGGACTTGGCGGAACTCCGAAAGAAATGCTTATAAACAGCCATCATCTACTCCGTTGGCTGGTGTGGCGGACAGGAATGTCCCCCCTCCTGGAACCAACCGCCGAACTGCTATGAATAGGAGGGCGGGTTTTCTTACCCGCCATCAGCGGCCGCAACATGGACTCGGGCGGCGGACAGGAATGTCCGCCCTCCTCACTTCGTCTCGTATTTTGCGCGGGCGCGTTGCAGGCTATCCTTGATGGTGGCGCCAACGGTCTCGATATACGGGTTTATCAAAAGCACCGCGTGATTGCCGGGAACAGTGATGACATCAAGGCCACCGCGCGCGACTTCGCCCCAGCCAAGCGTCGGGTCCTCTTGGAGCTTGTGCATGACGGACTGGTCTTCGGCGCGCAACAGCGTGATGACGCCATCGTAGGGTTCCGGTCTGTAGGTGAGCAGGACTTTCCAATTGGCCCGCAGCACCCTCAGGATGCGGCGCGTGGAAGGCTGGCGGATCAGCATCAGGCGCGAATCGCGCGATACGACATTCGCGATGGCCGCGCGTTTCAGCAGCGTGTCGCGCAGGGCATCCGCCCAAGCCCAGATCACGTATTCACGCAGCGAGGGCTCGTTGCCGTTGCTGCGGGCCTTCTTGAGGGCCGAGGGCAGCAGCAGGTAGATCCCGTCGCGAATGTAGGGCCCGGTCTTGCTGATGACGTGCAGGCCCATCTTGGCTTGGCTCCAGCACCACTTGAGGCGCTGGGACAGCGTCTGCGAACGCCATGACTCGATACGGGCCTCCGTATCGATGATCGCGAGCAACCCGACGGTATGGCCCGCGCGCGTCAATTGCTGCGCCATCTCGAAGGCCACCGCTCCACCAAACGACCATCCGCCGATGTAGTAGGGTCCCTCCGGCTGAATCGCGCGGATCGCCGCGACGTGTTCGGCGGCAAGCTCCTGCAAGGTTTCGTACGGCTCTTGAATCGGATTCAGGCTGGGGTCTTGCAGCGCGTAGAAAGGCGTGTCCTCACCGATGTATTGCGGCAAATTGAAGTAGGTGTACGCGATGCCGCCCGCGGGAGCGACGCAAAAGAACGGCGACTTGTCACCTTTGGGTTGAATGCGGATCACGTGCTGGACGGTCTGGGCTACATTGGGCTCGCCGCTCGCGCTCAGAGTTTCCTCTACCGGCAGCGCGTAGCCCAATTCGTCCGCGACACGCCGCGCAAACCCACCCAGGCGGCGCGGCAGGCGAATGCGTTTCCACACGGTGCCCAGCGAAGGATCGATGTCCTTATGCTTCAGGAAATTCGGATCGCCAACCGGGGCCGACTGCGCGTGCACGCCGTCGGTCATGCGCTTGCCTTCGTAAGGCTTCAACACCGCCGCATCGTAGGGCACTCCAAGAAACGCGCACAGCGCGCGCATCGTCTTCTCCGGGTCGCTGACGAGATCCTCGTAGCGGACCAGGTGATGCTTGGAAGCGAGCATGGGTTTCACGAAATCACGGACGTTTGCGTTGCACATGGCCCAAACATCTTCGCCCAAGGTCATGGGGTCCGCTTCGCCGCTGGTTACGAGTCGCTCGAAGCGATTGCGCATGAAGGACTCGATGGTTGAATATGGATGGCGGACGAGATGGATGTACTTCGCGCCGTCGAACAGTCGCTCGGCATGCTCCAATGTCTCGATCGCGGACGCATAGGTCGGCGACTTGTCGATAAGCAGACGCGTGCCCGCATCGTCTTGCAGCATGGCGTACACCTGCTCGACGGGCGCGTCTTTCTCCACCAGATCATCAAGCAACGCTTTGGCCTGTGCGGCGTCCAGGTTGCGCGTCTCCATGAAGGCGCGCTGCAACCCCTCGCCCAGATACGAGCGGCCGAGATCCTCGTGCCACTCGCGCATGCTGTTGAATTGCAGCAAGTGCAGTTCCGGCGGACAGAACAGTCCGGGATGTCCCGCGAGCATGACACGCAGGAGTGTTGAGCCGGAGCGTGGCCCGGAGAGCAGGAACGCCACCGGCTTGTTGCGCACGGCGGCGACCGTCGTGCGGAGACTGCGGCGTGCCACGAGCAGGCCCGTGTGCCCAGTGGCCTGTGGCGCAGGTGCAGCTTCGGCGAGGGTCTCGCTCTTGGCACGGGCCACTTCACTTGCGAGGTAAGGTCCCAGCTCGTGAATTGTGGGCCGGTCGAAGACTTCTTTGGGAAACAACTTCAATCCGAGATCGCGTTCAAGGCTGTTGAGAACTTCCATCATCATGATGGAGTCCATCCCCAGCTCCACAAAATTGCGGTCGCGCGGTATCGTGTCTTCAGGCCGATACAGTACCTGGGAGAGTTGACGCCGCAGGTACGCCTCCATGTCGCCGGGGTTCGAGAGCGTCTCGGGCGTCTGGGAAGGGCGAGGTTTCGCGTCTGTCCCAGTCGCCGTTACCAGGTCCGACAGCGCCGGACTTTGCCCCATGGCGGGCATGCGCCTGGCCACGAGATCCCAATCGGTGTCCATGACACCCACCTGGGCCGAATTGGTGGCGACGAGACACTCGAGCACGGCAAGGCCATCCTGGGGCTTGATGCTCATGACGCCGTTCTTCGCGAGGCGGTCGCCCACACGGGAATCCGCAGCCATGCCGACTTCCGCCCACGGCCCCCAATTGACGCAGAGCGCGGGAAGGCCCTTGGCGCGCCGATAGTGCGCCAAAGCGTCCATGAATGCATTGGCCGCGGCGTAGTTGGCCTGCCCGGGCGAACCCAGCATCGAGGCCGCGGACGAGAACATCACGAAGAAGTCGAGTGGAGCTTCCGCGACGCCGTTGAAGGCGCGGTGCAGCAGCCAGCCGCCCGTCACCTTGGGCTTGAATACCTGCTCGATGGCGTTCGCGTCCAACTGCATGACGGCGTGATCTTCGAGTACGCCCGCGGAGTGAACGATTCCGCGGATGGGTGGGAACCCTTCGCGGCGGTAGCCGTCCAGGAACGTGGTGAGCTGCGTTTCGTCGGCCACGTCAACGGGCGCGGTTTGCACGGTCACCCCGCGTGATTCAAGACGGCGCAGGGCAAGCACGCGCCGGGCGGGTTCAGAGCCCGGTGCGGCATCATCCCACGCGGCGCGGGGAGGTAAAGTCGAACGCGACGCGAGTATGAGATGCCTCGCTCCACGATCCGCCAACCACTCGGCCACACGGAGTCCCAAACCGCCCAAGCCGCCGGTGATGAGGTACGCGGCATCGGGATGGCACGTCAGGCCCTCCTGGAACTGGGGCGCCGGCATCGCTTGTTCGATCAGGTCCGCAGTGCGGTGAATCCGGGCCACATAGCGCTGGCCACCACGAAATGCGAGTTGATCCTCAGTCGAAGGGGCGCTGATAGATGCGGCGAGACACTCCGCAGAAGCCTCCGCAGTGGGATCCAGGTCGATGAGACCGCCCCAGAGGTCCGCGTGTTCAAGCGCCAGGCAACGTCCAAATCCCCACAGCGACGCTTGAACGGGCGACAACGCGCCCGGAGAGGCGCACACCGGCTGCGCGCCGCGCGTTACAAACCAGAAACAACGCGAGGACGCGTTGCTCTCGCGCTTGCCGGAACTCCACTGAGCGTACACGGCTTTGGCAAGGTGCATCGCGGATACGCACCCGAATTCGCGCGCCTGCGCCAGTGCATCAGGCGAGGCGTCTTCAAGATCGCAGGTGTCGAGGCTCCACAGGTGAATTACGCGGTCCACCGGACCACCCAACTCCTGCAAGACGTTCTCGTAGTCCTCGGCGCACGCGGGGCGGATCGTAAGGTGTCCCGGCCGGGACGAGTCGTATGACTCGCCGCGAAAGGCGTACACGCACGTGTGGCCGTCCGCCGTAAGGCGAGCGCCAAGAGCTTCCCCCACGCCCTGCGCATCCGCAAGCACGAGGCAGCGCAGCGAGCGCGCCCGTGCGGCATCCTTGAAATCCTTGGCTATCCACCGCACCTGATACAGCCAGCCGGTGAGGCCGTTGAGCGCGGCAACGCACGGAGCACGATGTGTGGACGTAACAAACTTCACGGACTTCTCAGGAACTTGTCGATTCACGTCGAGCCAGTAGCGCTCCCTCTGGAATGGATACGTGGGCACGTCCATCTTGCGGCGGGCATAGGCGGAGTCAAAACCGCACCAGTCCATATCAACACCGGCACAATGAAGCGAGGCCACACTCTGCAGGAGCACCGCCCAGTCGTCTTTGCCTTTCGACAGCGAGGGCAGCCAAGTCGCGGCGCCGCGCGGCAGGCAACGCGTACCCATGCCCGAAAGCACCGGTGCGGGCCCTGCTTCAAGGAAGAGGTTGTAGCCCGCCTCCGACAATGCCCGAACGCCTGCGTCGAATTGCACGGCTTGACGGACGTGGCACCGCCAGTACTGCGCGTCGAACACGCCCGGCTCAGTGACTAGCTTTCCCGTCAGGTTGGACACCACGGGGATGCGCGGGGCGTTGTAGCGCACGCGCCGGGCGGCCGCTTCGAATGCGTCCAGCCTTGGATCCATGAGGGGCGAGTGAAACGCGTGTGAGACGGTCAGCGGTTTGCACGTGATCCCGCGTGATTCGAAGAGATTCACGACCGCGCCGACCGCGGCGGCATCGCCCGAGATGACGGTATTCTTCGGCCCATTAGCGGCGGCGACGGACACGTGGTCTTCGTAACCGGCCAGAGCGGACTGTACGGATTCCTGGTCCGTCAATACCGCGATCATGGCGCCGCCCTCGGGGAGGGCGCCCATCAAGCGCGAGCGCTCGGCGATGAGACGCAGGCCGTCTTCCAGGCTGAACACGCCAGCGACACACGCGGCAACGTATTCTCCGACGCTGTGACCCATCACGGCATCGGGAACGATGCCCCAAGACTTCCACAACTCCGCGAGCGCGTACTCTATCGCGAACAGCGCTGGTTGGGTGTACGACGTTTCGTCGATGGGTGACGTCTCGCCATCTGCGGGATAAAAGACCGACAGCAGAGTTCGCTCGCGAAGCTCGCGCAGAATCGCATCGCAGGCGTTCAGGGCGTCGCGAAAAACCGGTTGCGTCTCGTACAGCAGGCGGCCCATGCCGGCGTACTGCGAACCTTGGCCGGTGAACACCATGGCCAGTCTGGGGCGCTCGCCGCGCCGCACGGATCCGGTGTTCGCCCCATCCGCTTTCCCGTGCTCCGCATAGGCGGCAAGCGACTCCACCGCCGCCTCGCGCAGTGCAACCGTCAACACGAGGCGATGCTCGAACGTGGCGCGCCCTGTGTTCGCAGAGAAGCAGAAATCGGGATACTCCTCGTCGGCCACTGCCGAAAGCCTCTCCGCATAGCGGCGGGCCATGTCCTTCAACGCGCTTTCATTCCGGGCCGAAAGGGCAAGGATGTGCCGCGGGCGTTCCGGAGAATTCGAAGCCAACGGCGCAGGCGAATGGCATTCCTCGACAATGACATGGGCGTTTGCGCCCCCGAATCCGAAACTGCTGATGCCCGCCCGCCTTGGCCCCGTGCCTGCCCACGTCTTGCGTTCCGTGACAATCTCAATGGGCGTGCCCGACAACGCGATAAGGGGGTTCACTTCCGTAAGATGCAGATGAGGGGGAATCTCGCGGTGCTGCAGCATGAGCACCGTCTTGATGAGTCCCGCGATACCCGCGGCGGACTCGAGGTGTCCGATATTGGTCTTTGCGGACCCCAGGGCCAGGGTTTTGGCGGCGTCACGCCCTTGCAGCAGCACCGCCTTCAGCGAATCGACTTCGATGGGGTCGCCCAGTGACGTGCCCGTGCCGTGGGCTTCCACATAGTCGATGTCCGCGGGCAGAAGCCCCGCGTTGACGAGCGCCTGACGCACGACAGCCTGTTGCGCCAGGCCGTTGGGCGCCGTCAGTCCGTTGCTGCGTCCGTCGTGGTTTACTGCGGAACCGCGCAGCACGGCGAGGATACGATCGCCTGCCGCTTGCGCGTCCGCAAGACGCTTCAGCACGACGATGCCGCACCCTTCGCCGCGCGCGTAGCCATCCGCGCCGGCGTCAAACGTCTTGCAGCGTCCGTCGGGAGACATCATCCGCGCATGGGAGAAGATCATGTTGACTTCGGGCGAAAGGATGATGTTGACGCCGCCCGCCAGCGCGAGCGAGCACTCGCCCGAACGAAGGCTCTGCACGGCTTGGTGAACCGCCACCAGGGACGACGAGCACGCGGTGTCCACTGCCAGACTGGGCCCGTGGAGATCGAGGAAATAGGAGACGCGGTTAGGAACGATGCTATGCGCGTTGCCCGTCCCCGCGTAGGCGTCGATCAAATCAGCATGACTGAACTGGCGGTGCGAGTAGTCGTTGGCGCTGATTCCGGTGAACACGCCGGTGAGGCTCCCGCTTAATGAATCCGGGGCGATTCCCGCGTGTTCCAGGGCCTCCCAGGCCACTTCCATGACCATGCGCTGCTGCGGATCCATGCGCGCGGCTTCGCGCGGAGATATGCCGAAGAAGCCCGCATCGAACCGATCGATGCGATCCAGGAAGCCGCCCTTCCGCGTGTACATCTTCCCTTGCGCGCCGGGTTCGGGGTCATAGAATGCGTCGTTGTCCCAGCGGTCCGCGGGGACCTCGCGCACGGCATCCTGCCCACGAATCAGCAGATTCCAGAACGCATCGATGCTGTCCGCACCGGGGAGGCGGCAGGCCATCCCAACAATCGCGATGGGCTCATGGAATCCCGGAGGTACGGCTTCCACGGCGCCTGGAGAATCCGTTTCCGAAGCGAGATGCCGTGCCAACGCGGCGATGGAGGGATACTCCCAAAGCAAGGTAGGAGACAGGCGGCAGTCAAGCCAATCCGCGAGATCTCCCGAAAACGTGACCGCCTCGCGGGAAGAGAGGCCCAGGCTGTCGAAGGGACTCTCCGGATCGATGCTCTTCTCGTCCAGGCCAAGCTCGGCACTCAGGTGAGCAATCATCCAGGACTGGATGGCCTCTCTCGTCTTCACGTGTACCCTTCTCCAACTGCCGTATGCCTCCGCCAGAGGCGAAAACCGGCTCTATGCCCCAAGCAGGGGATAAATCTTACTCTACAGCCAGTACTTCCAGCGTGCCTTCCAGAAAACCCCTGCGGGTGGATTGGCGCTGAATCTTGCCACTGCTTGTCTTATCAATGGTGCGCGGCGCGATCAGGCACACCTTGTATGCGCGTTGGTCATGCTCTTCCGATATTGCCCGCCGAATCGCCCCAATCACGGACTTGGCATCCGTTTCGTTGTCCAACACCGCCTCCGCGACGACCGCCAACCGCTCTTGTCCATTCACCTCGACGGAGAATGCCGCGCAGCAGCCGGGTCGTATGGACTGATGACTCAGTTCCATCGTCCGCTCGATATCCTGGGGATAGTGATTCATACCGTCGATGATAATCATATCCTTGATGCGGCCCGTGACAAAAAGGATGTCATCCTTCACAAA
>JADLCA010000322.1 GCA_020847495.1 Candidatus Hydrogenedentota bacterium
GACTTCGACACCATCGGGAAGGCCCAGCTTGCCTGGTTGCCCTCGCCTTTCCGGGGCGAACCCGCGATGCGTTTGGGTTCGGACCACGTCTTGCCGCCGTCGCCGCTTCGCACAAACATGATGCGATGATCGCCCGCACCTTCGTGCGTGCTCTGCGTCCACACCGCCATGAGCGAACCGTCCGGCCCATCGAAGACGAGGAAATGCTCGTTACCCGTGTCGAAGGTCGAGCCATCGACACTCTTTGGCACATACACCACGTAATCCGGCTGGCTGCGCTGCATCTCTTCCTGCAAAAGAGCCTGGAGGTCCGCTGGAGCAGCGGCCTCCTGGGCGAGGGAAGCCACGGCGACTCCAATCGCTGTTAGTGCAAACGCGAGACCAATGCGGAATCCGTTGAATGCCATATCCCCTCCCATTGATCACAAGTACTGCCTCGTCTGGTACTGCCTCGCTCGCTGAGCGCGGCAGCACAAGACTCCATTTTGCCCAGAGGCCGTCAGCTTGACCAAAGCCTTCGATTCGCGAAAGCTACCCATAGGCAACGGATATCTGGCAGGTTTTCACGCTACCGCAGCGCTGTGCTGCCGCGCTCGGCGAGCGAGGCAGTACTGAAGAGGCGCTCACGTGCGCCTTTGCTGCAGATCGGGGTCATTCCACGAGCCCCAGGGCCAATCCCGGTAGTCCTTGACCAAGCCCGCCTTGACCGGATTCAGCCGGATGTACTCCGCGGTGCGCTCGTCTTCGCTCTGGTCTCTGGACCAGTGGTCGAACCACTCCCGTTGCCAGAAGCTCTGGCGAACTGGCTGCGCTTCAGTAACCGTGCGTACACTCAAGATCCGCCGGGACGTGTATCGCTTGAAGTCTTTCACGCTGGAATCCAACGTGCCACTGCTGAGTTTGAAGAGAATATGCACGTGGTTGGACATCAACACGTACTCCATCACATCCCACATGCCGCGACGTTGGCGTTCCTGAATGGCTTCTCGAAGTATGACGGCAACGTCTGGCTGGCAGATTCTGCCTTGAGTATCAGGGTGGTCGAGCGCGTTTTCCATCGCCAAGAATATCCTGCGTTGGGTCGCAAGCCACTTGCCCCAGTCCCTTTGGTGGGCGCATTCGCGCATAATCGCGCGAATCTCGAGCAACACTTTCTCAGGGAGGGAACCGGCCTGGCGCAAGGTCACGAAATAGATGCCGCGCGTCGTTTCCCAGTGAGGCAGCCGCATGCGCGAGAAACGAACCGTCTCGAAGTCGCGTGAGGTGTTACGTCTCTTGCTGGGCGCATTCATGAGTACAGTGTAGACAAAACGAGAAGTCAAAAGAACCACAAGAATGCGGAGCCCTTTCTGGTACTGCCTCGCTCGCCGAGCGCGGCAGCACAAGACTCCATTTCGCCTAAAGGCTGTCAGCCTGACCAAAACCTTCAATTCGCGAAAACCACCCATAGGCAACGGATATCTGGCAGGTTTTCACTTAACCAAAGCGCTGTGCTGCCGCGCTCGGCGAGCGAGGCAGTACTGAAGAGGCGCTCACGCGCTCACCAGTAGCCCGGCACGTGCGCTCGCAGGCTCGCCACGTGCTGCTGAACGGCTTCGCGGATGTTGTGCTTTGCTTCCTCAATCGTTGCACCATTGCTGAAGCAGCCGGGCAGCGTCGGACTGTACGCTAGATAGCCTGTGTCCTCCGGCTCTTTCTCGATGACGATCTGGAAACTATAGAATCGCATTTGTATTCTCCGTGGTCATGGCGATGTCGAGCTGTCCATCAGTATCGCACATGGACAAGACTCGAAAGAAATCCAGACATCTCTGCTTCGTGTTGTGCAGAGCCAATGTCCCTTCGATCTCATCCCCCCACGCGCAACACCCGCATGCGCAGGGGCGGCACGTGGATGCGGTCGCCGGGTTGGCCTTCGATGGGTTTGCCGGTTTCGGGGTCCCACCATTGTGCGGTGCCGGAGGCCGAGGTCTTCACGGTGCCGGTGTAGTCGTCTTTGCCTTCGTTGGCGAAGAGGTAGAGGTCTTCATCGTCAAGGCGCAGGTGCATGTAGCGCAGGTGCGGTGTTGTGGGCTCGACCACAACATCAGCAGGGGCCAGCGCATCGAGCTGTGTGAGCAGCGCGGCGCGATCCGATGCGAGCGCGGGGATTTCAGGCACAGGGTCCACGTACGGAATCACGCGGCCCGCGTCGATCATAGGACGCAGCACACGCAGCGTCTCCGGATCGGCAAAACCCGGGCCGTCCACAATCAGCGCGGCGTATTTCATCTCGCCAACTTCCACGCCGCTGCTGCTCACGCGCGCCACACTCTTGAGCGTGTCCGTGTCGAGATAGTTGAAATCACGTTGCGACTCGAACAGCACGCGTGCGGCGCGCACCGGCAGGCTTGTCGGTGTGCCGAGCACAGCGAGCGGGCACACCTGCTTGCCTTCACCCAGGAGCCAACTCAGTCGGCGGCAGTAATCGGCGAAGACCTTGTAGCGATCCCACCACACATTGTTGGGGCCCACATCGGGCGGGCGCTCGTCGCGGCGCTTGTCGCGCACGGAGTAGTAGAAGGCGTGCGGGATGATCTGGTCGACCCCGCGCACGAGCAGCCAGTTGGTCACCCACCACATCTCGTCCTCGGTGAAGTTCCAGCCGTACGCGCCGAAGCACTCGTTCATGTTGCGGGCGCGCATGTAATGCCGCTTCGCGGACGAGCTGCATTTCGCCGTCGACGATTGATCGCTGTCGAGCGACTTATCCTGATACGGCTCGATGTAGCGCCAGACGATGTCCTGCCCGGGAATTTGAAAATACTTCAGCGTGCCGATATCGCCCGGTTGTGCCGGATGGCCTGTCAGCGCGATACCGTGCTGTTTGCACCATTCGCTGTAAGGCGCGTAATAAACCTGTTCGAGGCGCGCGTTCACTGCCCGGCGCCAGTCGCGCAGGAACTGATCGTGATCCGGGTGGGCCTTGTCGAACAGCGCGACGAAACGCGGCCGCATGTCGTAGCCCAGATACTCCCGCAAAAACACATCAAAGTCCCAAGTCCAGGGGAACGAATTGTCCCGGTGGCCCCGGCCCATCACGTCCGGTTCATCCGTGAACACGGCGACCACGGTCTTGCCGAAGTGCTCTTTCAGGGTTTCGTAATACGGGTCCAGCGCAAGGCGAAAGAAACTCGCTACCGACTCCGGATTGAGGATGTCGCCGGAGGGCGGCGCGCCGGGCTCGCTGTCGTCCTGTCCGTAATGCACGCCGCGGATCACGCCGTTGGACCGACAGTTCACGTAAATCGCGTCCGCATCCTCGTACACGAGGTACTCGTCGGCTTCGAGCGGTGTCCCTTTCGGTCGCCGGTGCAGGCAACGCGTGGCGTGGCGCGGATTCTCGGCCACGACCTTTCCGCAACACGAGCCGGAGGGATACATGCCCTCGTCGTAGAGATAGACAATCATGCCTTTCTCGGCGGCGTAGTCCACGCAGGTCTTGATGTGGCCGAGCCACGCCTCGGACATGTAGGGGATGCTCTCGGCCAGCCCGATGCGCGCGTGCGGGAGAAAGCCGTACACGCCGTGGGCGTGGAAGTCGTCAATCTGGCGCTTGAGTTCTTCGGCCTTTAACTCATCGTTGAGGAACCAGAACGGCAGCACGGTGAACGATTGCGGCGGCTCCAGGAACTGCTCGGAAAAGGTCATGATAATCTCCTTCGGGGATGTGGGACCCCGCTCCTCGGATGATAATCCTTGTTAGCGGGGCGCGGCAAAGCGCTGAGAGGTTTCAGAACTTGGAGTAGCGCAGGTGTGGATGTCCGATCCGTCTGATCCGTCCCATCCGTCCGATTCCTTGCGCTTTTCCGGGTTCGTGCAGAACGAGCACCCGGGCGCCCCTCTGGCATAATGCGGCCCAGGGGCGCTAAACCCTTGCGCCCGCTTTCGTGTCCTACTGAGTGGAAGGCCTTCCAGCCACGGAATGTGGGACGTGAAATTGAAAGGACCTCTTGAGCGCGACCGAAGCGACGATACCGGACGACATGCTCCTGGTGCGCCAGGCGCAAGGCGGTGACCGGAAAGCATTTGAGCAACTTTACCGGCTCCATGTGGGCCGGGTCCATGGGTTGTGCCTGCGCCTGTGCGGCCAGCGTTCGCTCGCCGAAGACCTCACGCAGGAGGCCTTCATACGGGCTTGGGAGAAACTGGGTTCCTTTCGGGGTGAAAGCGCGTTCTATTCGTGGCTGTACCGGCTGACGTTCAATGTCGTGCTCGGGAACCAGCGGTCCCGCTTGCGCCGGGAGTCGCGCGAGACCTCCGTCGAGAGTCTCGCCGAACTGCCGGGTGAAACCGGCGAGCACCGGTGCGCGGGGTTGCGCGCGGACCTGGAGGCCGCCATCGCCACCCTGCCGCCCGGAGCGAGGCAAGTCTTTGTGTTGCACGATGTTGAGGGGTACAAACACGGGGAAATCGCCGAGATGACCGGCCTTGCGCCGGGCTCGTCAAAGGCCCATCTCCACCGGGCGAGGAAGATGCTGAGGGAACGACTGCAATGAGTATGGATGATCGGGAGATACGCCTGAACGACTACATTGATGGCCTGCTGTCCCCCGAGGCCGCCCGGGAAGTCGAGGTGGAACTCGCCCGCGACCCGGAGTACCGGGCCGAGGAACAGGCCCTTCGCGAACTCCTTGCCGAAGCCGCACGCCTCCCTAAGGAGATTGCCCCGGAACGCGATCTCTGGTCCGGCATCGCGCTCCAGTTGGGAGAGCAAGAGAGCCCACGCGCAGAAAGGCCCAAAAGCGCCTTCTCGCGGTTTCGCTATGCCGTGCTCGCAGCCTCCTTGGCTGCGATGTTTCTGGCTGGCATCTACTTCGCGAGGATGCCATACCCCGGTGAGCACAACGGAAATGCCGTGGCCGATTTGATCGCCTTGGACGCCGAGTACGCGCAGGCGCGCACCGTACTGACGCAGGCACTGGACGAGTCACGGGACAGGCTGTCCCCGGAAACCGTGGCCGTGGTCGACGAGAATCTGGCGATCATTGCCGAGGCGGTGGGCGAAATCCGGGGGGCGCTCGAAAAAGATCCCGGCAACCTGCAGCTTATCCGATCGCTCGTAGCGGCTTACGACCAGGAAGTAGACCTTCTGAAGCGGGCAACACAATTACCCGCACAGTTTTGAGGGAGAGGAACATGTTCAGGAAAGTCAGGTGTGGATGGATCGTCCTGGTGCTTGCGGGGGTGGCGGGCGCCCAGACGGCCATCAA
>JADLCA010000323.1 GCA_020847495.1 Candidatus Hydrogenedentota bacterium
CTACGATACCGATATCAAGCGCATCGGAGGGGAACTCGGGTTCAACCAAGTCTCGATTCTCGGCCTCACCAATGGCACGGGCGGCTACATTGTCACGCCCGAGTCCTGGCGTCACCGGACGTACGAATCGACCATATCCTTCCATGGCCCATTCTACGGCGAACGCATGAAGGACGCCGCGTGCGCGCTGCTCCATGCGCTCAAACCCGGGAGTGGAGATGCCGGCCCAGGCAACGACGGCGTGGCGAGCACGCGGGAGGCCAGACAGGGCAGGCCGCTCGCGGACTTACTGGGGGCGCTATGTGCTCGTTTGGCAGAGGCCGCAGACTGACTTTGGTAGCGCCCGCCTTCCACGGCGGGCGTGTTTGGACTCGGAGTCCGCCCGGCGTGGAAGCCGGGAAGAACGAAGACGCCCGGTGTGGAAGCCGGGCGCTACAAGGACGCGGATTCCTCGGATTCGATCGATGCGAGCGACGGAGAATGTAGCGTTGTAGGTTTCGGAGCCGGCAGGGATGCCGGCGCTCCTGGGCGGTGGTGATGTGTGTTGGTTCAGACCCGGTATGTCGCGCGGTGCTCTGCGCGACTTGCGCAATATCCTTGAATGCCTTCCATCGCACGCTTACCATGGCGAACACGTATCGCTTGGATGCGCATGCCGAGCTTCAGGGGGAACCACAAGCGAAACACAGCCGGGGGATTGATATGAGGACCATACGCGCGTCTGTTCATTCCTGACGCTTCTCATCAGAAAATCCCCAGCAATTGGAGTTAGTCCATGGCAATCCGGGTTTCACGAACACGAGTGTTGATGATTCTGTCCGTCCTGCTCGCTGCTTGTTCCGGTGGCGCGGTGCGGGCCGCGGCAGTCGAGGTTGAGTCTGGGGACATGCTGCCGGCGGTTATCACGCCGGACCTGCCGTACGGCGCGCCCGCACTGTCCGCCTTGGACTCCTACGGCGGGTGGACCGGTCTGCAAGGCACGCGCACCGGGTTCTTCCATGTGGAGAAGATTGGCGACCGCTGGTGGTTCATTACGCCGGAAGGAAATGCCTTCTTCATGCTCAAGGTGATCAATGCGCGGGAGGAGGCTGTACCCCGTTTGAAATCGTGGGGATTCAATGCGGCCGAGCGCAAGTCTGGACTCCCCTATGACGTAGACGTGAGTCTATTCCGCGTGGACTTGCGCCCGTATCCTGTCGCGCAACGGCCCGGATTTCCCCCGTGGGTGACGTTTCCGGACGTGTTCGATCCCACGTGGCCGGAGAAGTGCGCACAACGGGCCGAGGAAGTGTTGGGACCTATCAAGGACGACCCCTATCTCGTTGGTTACTTCCTCGTCAACGAAGTGTGCCTCGATGGTTGGTACGAAGCGGTTATGCGCACGGACCTCGACGCGCCATCCCGCGCGGCATTCTTCGAGGTCGCCCGGACCTACTACGCCAGCCGGCCCGGCGAACTGGTCTCCGATTGGGAGGCGTACGGCGCCAAGACCGTCGACGACTTGAAAAACATCCAGGGAGACGCGCCCGCAATCCCGGAACTCAAGGCGCTATGGGTCGCCACCATGGCCGAACGGGCCTTCGGCGTGGCGTCCAGTGCCGCTCGTGCCGTTGACCCCAATCATCTCAACCTGGGTACGCGCATGTTCAACGCGCCCCTGCCCGAGCCGGGGATTCTCGCGGCCATGGGCAAGTATTGCGATGTGATCAGCATGAACCTGTACAGCATGTTCCCGGACCGCTTGCCGGTGCAGATGTTCACGCTGGTTCCCGCGATACACGCCATCACCGGCCGCCCCACCATGACGACGGAGTTCTCGTTTCGCGCCGCGGACACGCTCCACCCCGGCACGATGGGAGCCTTGCCGGCCGTCGACACGCAGGCGCAACGCGCCATCGGATATCTTTCCTACGTTTCCGCGGCGGCGTCCATCCCCAGCCACATAGGGGTCGCGTGGTACACCTACCACGACGATGATATCGAACAACCCTGGGGACGCTATGCGGAAGACTGCAATTTCGGCGTGGTCGACAATCTCCGCCGTCCCTACGCCGTGCTTTCAGAGACGATGCGCGCTACCAATGAGGTCATCTACGAACTGGCGGCCAATCCCGTGCGCAGCGAGACGATCCCGCTCTTCTGGCGAACGGAACTGATGCGGTGGGACGTCCCTCAGGACGAAGTCCTTCTTGGACGCCTCGCGCGGGCGGGGAAGCCCTTCGAGGATCTCCTGGCCAAGACCCTTCCGGAGCCGCGCCGGTATCACGAGAACTACTGGGTGCATCACAGCGGCCCGCAGCTCACCGTCAACGACGGCCGCTTCGTCGGATGGTGTGGAGCGAACATGATCGAATCCGGTGACGATTCGACTACGCTCACCTTGATTGATGTGCTCTCGTACACGTCGTTCCCGCGGTCGCTCTGGCTTGGCGAGGGATGCAAAGACCCCGGCGAACCGCTCGCGCTCGAAACGAATGCTCGCTTCCTGCAGCGGCGAATCGATGCGAACGGTAACGTGAACGAGCTGACCGTGGCGGATTGCAGCTATGTGCGAACCGATTACGATCAAACCGAACTTCGGCTGAACTGCCGGGTGCCGTATCTGCGGCTCGCCTTCGACCGCGACTCCCAGGCGCTGAACATGACACTCCGCGGCAGCGCTGAGCGGATTGGTGTGGCCGGGGTCAGCGGATGGAAGATCGCGTGCAACGGAAAGCCGGTAGACGCGGCGCACGTGGAAGAAAGCGACGGCATGACGGTGGTCGCGCTCACGCCGTAAGTGTCAGAGCTTCGAATCCTGCGCCCTGTCATGCTCCATGCACCATGGAGGCTAACGGGATTGAGAGGACCCTGAATTCTGAGCTTCACTGGCCCCGTGTCCCCATGGTTCCAAGAATTAAGTGTTGTGTCCCCCATATTTCGGAGGACTTCGACGCGCTGAGTATAATTGTGATTGGCTACACAGAGGAGGACTGGGGCTCCCCAGCCGCCGAAGCGTCTGTTGGACGAGATGCATTACCGGGCGCACTTTGGGCGGGATACCCCCGGCTCCGGGCCTTGGCGGGCTGTCTCTGCTCATTCCGGGAGTCCTCCACCTAACGAATTCGAAGGCAGCGGTGTGAATAGGGGTAGAACCAGTCGCTAGCCAAACTACCCCGGAGAACGTGTCATGAAAGCAGCCGATCAGTTGCTCCTCACCCGGTGGATCGCAAACCGCGATGCCCAGGCCTTCAAGACCCTTACCACGAGGTACTGCAGGATTGTCTATGGGACCAGCCTGCGGATTCTACGCAGCACGTCCGATGCGGAAGAGGTTACCCAGGATTGTTTCGTCGCGCTGGCTGCGGCTCAGGCCGGTCCGCAGGGGTCGCTGGGCGCGTGGCTGCACCGCGTGGCGACGCACAAGTCCCTGAACCGCCGCCGTTCTGACGGCCGGCGCCGCGAACGCGAGGATGCCTATGCGCGAGCGCGGGCCGCTACGACGGAGCCCCAATGGGATGACATCAGTCAGTTTATCGATCAGTCCATAGAAGCACTGCCCGACAAGATCCGCATGGCAGTCGTCGCGCACTTCATTGAAGACGAATCGGTGACGTCGATTGCCTCGCGCGAGTGCGTAACGCATGGCGCCATCTCGCAGCGAATCCATCGCGGCGTTGAGATGATCCGTGAACGGATGCAGCGCAACGGAATTTCCATCGGCGTGGCGGCCATGGCAGCGATGCTGTCGCAGCAGGCCTCGGCGTGGCCAGCAGTGCCTGCCAACGTGTCGGCGTGGCTTGGGAAGCTGGCCC
>JADLCA010000324.1 GCA_020847495.1 Candidatus Hydrogenedentota bacterium
TCGGCCCCCTTACATCGCGCCGATCTTCTTGGCCAGTTGCTTGGCGAGCGCCTCGGCCGACTTGAGTTTATCGTGCTGGACCATGACACGCACGATGGGCTCCGTGCCCGAGGGCCGAATTACAACGCGCCCTGCGCCCTGCAACTCTTCCTCCGCCTGTTGCTGCACTTCCTCCAGCGCCTCGCGGCTGGGAACGGGCTTGCCGTTCAGGGGCACCGACACGTGAGACTCCGGCAGCGCATGATACGCGCCCGCCAGGACGGATAGCGGCTGCTCGCGCCGGATCATCGTGGCCAGTACCTGCAGCGCCGCGATCATGGCGTCGCCCGTGACATTGTGCTCCAGCATCACAATGTGGCCGGAGGATTCACCGCCAATGATGAGCCCATGCTCGCGCATGGCTTCCACGACATAGCGGTCCCCCACCTTTGTCCAGATTACCTTGCCGCCCAACGGCTCCAGGGCGCGCTGCAGGCCCCCGTTCGCCATAATCGTAGTGGCTATGGTCTTCTGCGGCAATTGATTCCGTTCAAGCAAATCCATGCCCAGCACCGCCAGCAGCGCGTTGCCGTCCAGGAGCCGCCCCTCATTATCCGCCATCACGATCCTGTCGCCGTCTCCATCAAAGGCCATGCCGACATCCGCGCGCTCGCGAATTACGGTGGCGCGCATGTCTTCGGGATGCACCGAGCCGCAGCCATCGTTGATGTTGCGGCCATTCGGATGGCTGTGAATCGCGATCACCTCCGCGCCCAGCTCGCGCAAGCTGTTTGGCGCCACCTTGTACGATGCGCCATTGGCGCAATCGCACACGATCTTCAGGCCGTCGAGGCGCATGCCCTTGGGAAAGGACGCCTTCGCGAATTCGATGTAGCGGCCCACGGCATCGTCGATGCGGCGCGCCGTGCCGATTTCCTCCGCCGTCGGGCGCATGCCGTCAATCTCGCCATTGGATACGATACGCGAGATCTCGTTTTCCAAATCGTCCTGCAACTTGAATCCATCGCGCCCGAAGAACTTGATGCCGTTATAGTGGAATTCATTATGCGACGCCGAGATCATGATGGCCGCGTCGCAGCGCAGGCTGCGCATGATGTACGACACGCCCGGCGTGGGCAGCGGCCCCACGAGGAGCACGTTGACGCCCATCGAGCACAGTCCAGCCGTCAGCGCATTCTCAAGCATGTAGCCGCTGACGCGCGTGTCTTTGCCAATGAGTATGGTGTGCCGCCGCGCCTCCTGCTGAAAGACATACCCCGCGGCGCGGCCAATCTTCAGGGCCGTTTCGGCCGTCATGGGATGGATGTTGGCCACGCCCCGAATCCCGTCTGTGCCGAACATGCGTTCGCTCATGATTCCCCCCGTCCCAGTATGGCGTCGCTCATGCGGGCGACGCGCGCCATGCGCTTCACATCGTGCACGCGCACGGCATCCGCCCCGTTCGCAATGCCTATCGCCACCGTCGCCGCCGTGCCTTCCATGCGCTCGTGCACCGGCACGTTCAAGACGGCGCCTATCATGGATTTATTCGAGGTCCCAATCAAAATGGGACGTCCAAACCGCTTCAGTTCGCCCAAGCGCCTCAACAGCGTCAGGTTGTGCTCGCGCGTCTTGCCGAAGCCAAACCCCGGATCGAGCCAGATCGCTTCCTCCGCGATGCCCCGCTTTGTGGCGAACGTCAAACGCTCCTCGAAGAACGCGCAGACAGAATCCACCACATCATCATAGCGCGGATTGTCTTGCATGGTGCGCGGCGTGCCCAGCATATGCATCAGCACCACGGAGCAGCCCGCGTCCGCAACGGCATCCGCCATGCCGGGGTCGCCGCGCAAGGCTGAAATGTCGTTGACCATGGTGGCGCCGTGCGCCAGCGCGGCGCGCGCGGTGGAAGCGTGGTACGTATCGATTGAGATGGGCACGCCCAGCGGCGCGATGCGGTCAATGACGGGTATCACGCGAGTCTGCTCGATCTCCGGCGAAACCGGAATCGCCCCCGGGCGCGTCGATTCTCCCCCCACATCGAGAATGTCCGCCCCGTCCCGAACGCACTCTCGCGCGTGGGCTTCCGCCGCCTCGGGCTTGGACAGCATTCCCCCGTCGGAAAATGAGTCAGGGGTGATGTTCAAGACGCCCATGACGAGCGTCTTCAGACCGGCTCGCGGATGCACTGCCGCTGTTGTCATTGCCCTTACGCGGTGCCGGGCACCATTTCGCCGGGCCCCATGTCTCCCAGATCGCTCTCGTCCGCCTTCGCTTTGGTGGTCGTCGCTTCGACGGGCATCGCCGGCGGCGGTGGCGGAGGAGTCTCCTTCTTGGGCGGTATCAGGTGCGCGCCGCCGTTCTTGCGGATAATCTCGTCGATCTCCTCCGCATCCAACGTCTCGCGCTCAAACAATTCCTCGGAAATCGCCACCAGCAGTTCCCGGTGCTCGACCATGGTCCGCTTCGAATCGGAGTAGGCGTCCTCCAGAATCCGGTGAATCGCCTTGTCCACGGCCGACGCCGTTTCCTCGCTGAAGTCGCGCTCTTTCACGAAATCGCGGCCCAGGAACACCTCGGTGTTTGACCCAAAGCTGATGGGACCCAGCTCGCTCATGCCCCACTGGCACACCATCGCGTGAGCCAGTTCGGTCGCGCGCTTCAAGTCGTTCGATGCACCGCTGCTGAATTCGTTGAAAATGACCTCTTCCGCGGCCCGGCCGCCCATCAGCACGCGAATGCCCGCGAGGCAGTACGCCTTCGACATCGAGTGCCGGTCCTCCACGGGGATCATGCTCGTCAAGCCCAGGGAAGGCCCGCGCGGAATGATGGTCACCTTGTGCACGGGGTCCGCATCCGGCAACAAACGGCCCATGATGACGTGGCCCGCTTCGTGGTACGCCGTGTTCTTCTTCTCCGCGGGACTCAACACCAGGCTTCGGCGCTCAGGACCCATCAGCACGCGGTCCTTGGCGTCCTCAAAATCTTGCATCGTGACTTGGTCCTGGCTGCGCCGTGCTGCCAGCAAGGCAGCCTCATTGACCATGTTCGCCAAGTCGGCGCCACTAAAGCCCGAGGTGCCCCGCGCCAAGGTGTTGACGGTCACCGTCTCATCGATAGGCACTCCGTTATTGCGGATGTGAATGCCCAGGATCGCCTCGCGGCCCTTGATATCCGGGTTCGCCACCACGACCTGCCGGTCGAAGCGGCCCGGCCGCAGCAACGCGCGGTCGAGTACATCCGGACGGTTCGTGGCCGCCATCAGGATGACGCCTTCGCTCGTATTGAACCCGTCCATCTCGACGAGCAACTGATTCAGCGTCTGCTCGCGTTCATCGTGGCCGCCGCCCAGGCCAGCGCCGCGCTGGCGCCCCACGGCGTCGATTTCGTCAATGAAAATGATGCAGGGCGCATGCTTCTGCCCTTGCTGGAACAGGTCGCGCACGCGGCTTGCGCCAACGCCCACGAACATCTCCACGAAATCCGAACCGCTGATACTGAAAAACGGCACGTGCGCCTCGCCCGCGACCGCGCGAGCCAAGAGGGTCTTGCCCGACCCCGGAGGCCCCACCAACAGCACGCCCTTCGGAATCTTGCCGCCCAAGCGCGAGAACTTCTTGGGTTCCTTGAGGAACTCGATGATCTCCTGCAGTTCCTCCTTCGCCTCGTCAACACCCGCCACATCGTTGAAAGTCACAACCTTGTCGCTGTGATTGACCAGCCGCGCCCGGCTCTTGCCAAAGGACAGGGCCTTGTTACTGCCCCCCTGCACCTGGCGAAACATGAAGAACCAGAACACGCCGAAAATGAGCACCAACGGCACGACCTGGACGAGGAAGCTGAATAGCAGCGTCGCCTCTGGGTCCGTCGACCACTTGATGCCCTTCTCGGTCATCAGGGTCTTCCATTCCGCCGGGAACTCGTCGGTCTTGAACTCGATCTTCGTGTGGTTCTTGTAAGCCTTCGCGAATTGGGCGGAGAAGGGATACAGCTCCTCGCCTTTCGTGACCCGGACAGGGCTTTTGATGTTGCCCTCTTTCAACTGGGCCACGAAGTCGCCTTCCCACAACTGCTCCTTGGAGCCCTGCCCATTCTGGAGGGTAGTCAGCAGCAGCACCAGGATGATCAGAACGACGACCCACAGGGAAACGTTCTTGAGGAATCCATTCATAACTGGCCAATATTCCTTATCTTACAACACATGGCGGAGACTATCCGCGTGATCTAGTCTGTATCATAACACAAGGGGAGGGGGTGAA
>JADLCA010000325.1 GCA_020847495.1 Candidatus Hydrogenedentota bacterium
AACCAAGTCGGTATCCAGTGGCTTTTCGTCCCTGTAGTAGCAGTCCATCATGCGTCTGTAGGCCAAGTCCTCAAGCTTCGTCAGGTAGCTTGTAGCGGCGTGGTAGTCGCCTATGTGAAAATCGAATTTGTGCATAGCCGCGCCGATCATCGCCTCTAGTTATTTACCCCCATGAACGCCAGATCCTCGGCCAGCCATCGCGCGTCCACGGCGCTCGTGTAATGGCCCATGAGAGAGCCTGGCCAGTCCCGTAGTGCGGCCTGATAGCGTTTCGCGCTGGGGGCGGTGCAGAACACCTTGCCGTCGATCACGAAGATCGCGACGACACCCCCACGGGCGGCGTTCAGGCGTTGCTGGCAGTGTTCGAGGGCGGTCACGACCGCTCCCGCATCATCGGCTGCGTGGCATCAGGATCGTTTTCCCGCCTGATCCCGGAAATTCCCAAGCGGGAGGTGCGTTCGGCGACTAGATTTGCCTCATGAACACGACGGCGGATGTACTCGGTGATGACGGTCTCGCACAGGTCGTTAATGTCGACGCCGGCGATTTGGGCGAGCTCGGACAGGGCGGTATGCCAATCCGGGTCCAGTTTGAAGCGCACATCCTTACGTTCAAGGCTCATGAACGATAATCCTCAGTTGTCGTTCACCACCTGGCGCTCGACGGCAATCGAGTGCCAGGAACTCTATTCCTCGGAGCCCATGCCTTTAGGCCGGCTCCGAATGCTGTTTTCCGTCGTCTCCCAAAAAGACGAGCGCCCCGCAGCGGCGGCGCTCAGATACCCAGGGGAGGTGATGCGATTGCCCGGTAACGGTGGGCGGCCGTGAAAAGGTGGTCGATGATCGGATTCGAACCGAACGATTCAGAGAGAGATACCCGGCGCCGGATATTCGCGCACGCAGGCGCTTCCAGTTCCCACCTGGCTGCATCGACCGAAATCGTAAGACCCCTCCCCGCCTCCGCACTTGGGGCCATCAGCGGACAACAGGCGGGAAGGGCGGAAGTCATGCCGTCACCATCGGGATGACGATGAGGGCCAGTATGGCCAGCCACACCCAGAGCTCGACGAACGGCTCGAGCGCCCGATGGAACAGCGCCTCGCGGATGGCCCGTAATCGGCGCGCGCGGGCGTAGGGAGCGAAGGGGATGATCGTGGCGGTCATGGCTATACTCCGCGGTTGGGGCCAGCGCCCGTATCTGTCGGATCCGTCCAGCACAGGGATAAGTGCGGGCCAGAAAACGCTTTTGCTGAGCCTGCGACACGCGCTGCTAGCTCCCCCATCGCCTGAATTGTCCGCGCTGCTTCAGCGGCCCGCCGTACGGCCTGTGCCTTGAAAGCCTCTGCGTATGGGTCGTGGGGGGTCATGCGGCGACCTCGGGTCCTGAGATGTGCACTGAAACAAGACCTTTCGGAAGGCGTCCGATTAAGCCAGCCCGAATAGCGGCGCCGACAACGCGATCGATGTGTGCTTGCGTCAATGCCTCTGGCCACGCATAGATCGCCTGCCGACTCTTGAGCTCCAAAGCGCGCGCTGCCGCCGTGGCGCCACCGAAAATGTCGATTGCCTCTTGCCTGGTCATGAACACGATTTTAGGCGGCTTGACGCGCATGTCAAGAACATTTGACGCCGAACTTACCATCATGGACACGATGACCACGCTACAGAGCCGATTGCGTGAGGTCGTGAAGGCGGCTGGACTAAATCCAGAGACGGCCGGCGCTGAGATTGCCGCAAGAATTGGTCACAGCCGGCAAAAGGTACATCAGTGGCTGAACGGCGATACTAAGTCGATGGACGCTGGCGCAGCCTTTGCTATCCAAGATCGTGTTCTACCCATATCTGGCGGGAAATTCAGTGCCCGCTACATCTTGACGGGTGAAGGAAGGCTCCTTATGACACGATCCGAGGATATCGACCTAAGCGACGATGCCGTGCAACTTGCTGTTGATTGGCAGAATTTGCCATTTCGGATGCGGGCTGCTGTGGCGACGTTGGTGGAGGTAATCCACCGTGAACGGTATGCGGTCGCAACGAAGCCGAAGCGACAACTTGCCGGGAAGACGACTCCGGTCGACGACACAAATCCGTGAACCACTGCCAATTCTAGGGGGCGATGCCCCCCTTTTTTTGCCTCGAACGTCAAGACTTCTTGACATGGTCGTCAAACGTTACTACGCTTCCCCCATACGCCACCGAACACGGAGGTGCGAGATGCCCGAAACCATCAACCTGACGCCCCGCCTGCACCGCCTCGACCTGGAGTGCGCCGAGCTGCGCGCGAAGTACATCAACGCCAAGGCGCTGGCCTACAGCCATGTGCACGGCCTCGAGCAGACCGACCGCCACCTGCGTGACCTGCAGGACCTGCTCCGCGAACAGGCCATTCACGCGCCGCCGCGGGCCCGGGAACGCATCCTCGCCCGGGTGCGCGAGATCCGGCGCCACCGCCGGCAGATGCGCGCGCGGCGGGCGGAGTTGAATCGGGCGTGAAGGCGTACACCCTCACCGCCTTCATCTTCTGTGTCCTCGCGGTCACGCATCCACCCGCATGGACCTGGCTCCGCTCGCGGTGGGCGGATGTGCGGGATGCGATGAGAGAGGATGAAGATGAATATTGACACACCCAAAACGAACGCATTCTTAATGCGCGGTGATGAGTTTCGTGACCGTGATGAGCTTATAGACCTTGCCCGCGACTTCGAGCGCGAACTGAATGCAGCCGCCGCCGAAATCGAACGCCTGCGCGCCCGTAACAAGCGGCTGGAGGAGGCGCTAATCCGACTGCTACAGCATTTGCCGCCTGTATACATGATTGCTGACGAGCCTGATACCGAAACTTTGTATGCGGCAGCGTTGGAACGTGCCCGCGCCGCGCTGGAGGACTGACATGACTACCATCACCCTCAAGCAGTACATCGACGAAGTCCCCTTGGATATCGAGTACGACTACTCCCCCGCTCACTACGAGCGTGCCGGCGGTGATCACGGCCCCCGCATGAAGGTCTACGACAGCGAGCTTGAGATCCTGTCCGTGACCTATAAGGGCTGCGACATGAGAGAGCTTGTTGACCTCGTACAGCTTG
>JADLCA010000326.1 GCA_020847495.1 Candidatus Hydrogenedentota bacterium
ACACCACCATCGGCATCACGGCTAAGAAATTGATGGAATAGCGGCACGCACCGTCGAATTGCCCGGCAGAACTCCGTCGCGCGGAGGTCTGCCGGGCTTCTGCTTTTTGGTGCGTCCGTGCCGCGTCTGATAAGCTGCTTCGCAGCAACTTGGAGATTAACAATGGCCAACGGACAAGCGCCCGCGTCCTCAATCCGCAGGTGGATTCTCTATCTTGCCCCCGTTCTTTTCATCTCGATTGTTTGCGGGGCCGAAGTCCAGCGCGCCCTGCTGAATCACGCCGCGGACTATACCTTTGGCTACTACCCCTACGGATGGCGCGGCCAAAGCCCGCAGGGCGGCCGCATATACGCAATACAGACCAACCGCTATGCCTTGACGATCAACACGAGCACAGGACGCATCGAGAGACTGGGTCCCATTCACGATGCGCCTTCCGCCTTCGTCGCCGTTCAGCAGGGCAACGAACTTCTGGATACGCTTCCGTCGCTGGATCTTGCGTTTGAAGTGCATGTGGGCGGTGTTTCGTATACGGTGACTCAAGGGAGTGCAAAGCACGACGACGTAATCCTGCAGCGCATTGGAAAGTACTTGCAGCATGTCGAAGTGCGCAATCTCTTATTGACTTCCCCCGATGGATCGCCGTTCACTCAGGGGGCTGCATGGTTCGAAGTCTATGCTTGGCCCGATCGTATGTCGGTCGTGTTTCACGTCGAAGGTGAAGCGGCCCGTGATTGCGAAGTCCGCATCACGCTGGGCGATAGCGAATACAGCCTTGATGCGGAGCACGAAGAGGGGCATCGCATACTCACTGCAGGGGAACATGCGTTGGCCATTCTGACGCCGGATCCGGATGGCGCCATCATGACTGAGGTAGACGCACACCTTGCGCTGACAAAGCAATGCGCTAGTGATGGCGCGTGTTCGGCTGCTGTGGTTATCGTGCCTGCCAAGCGAGATGGAGTAGGGGAACTCGTCCACAGTGAGCGGGAAGCAATGCGGTCGCAGGCCGCGAAGCCCGGCCTCGCGGCGAGCGGAATCGGTCCGTACACCGATTCCTTGCCCGTTTCCTACGACCCCATTGTCGGATGGCATCGGGTTGTGCTTGGCTCGAACCCGGACAAAGAGATTCCCGAACGAGTTCGCGTGCTTCTGAATAATGAGAGCGGCACGGCCTCTACCTACCGACTCTGCTTTGCGAAGGATGGGGGAGGATACTCCATCACGGGTATGAGTCCCATCTTGCGCGACGCGGAAGGGCTCCCCATCGGCCTTCCTGTGCAGATTTCAAAGAACTGGCACTGCAAACCGGCATGGTTCAATGGCCTCGCGGTGATCGGCCTTGAGCCTGGGTCCAGCCAGGAACTCGAGTTCACGCTCGCCTACGCCAAGTGGGGTGGTGTTCCAGCCGTATCCCACTCCCAACTCTGTCTCGTGGGCTGGGGCACCAATCAGCAGTGGGACCAGATGGCGATAGGCTCCTTCGGCGAGAGCATCTGCTACGACCCCGATGTGAACCTCAACCGGTCCATGATCGACGACATGCGGCCGCTCATGGTCTGGGGAATGGGCAAGCAACCAAACGTGAAGTGGAGCTGGACCCACAACGTCGGCGGCGGTGACTTTCTCGTGCTTAACCGGGGTTCAAAACGCGAGTACTTGGTCCGCCAGAAAACACTCTACGAGTCTTATGGCCCCGTCTTGAGCGATGTGAACTATGCGGGAGAAACGCCAGATGGTAGCGTCCAGACCGTGATTCGCACACAAAGCTGGCGCTCGGATGACTACGTGCGTGGACTCTACACGTTGCGCTACGACGTCAAGCGCCGCATGGAATCCCTCGACCGCATCGCCTTCTTTCAACTCGGTGCCGATCGTTACAACGGGAACTTGTTCGATAGCCTGTCGCGCGGCACGAAGGACGGGTTGACGGAATCGTGGGCACCCGAGATGGGCGGCAAGAAGTACTCGCGACGCGGCCTGCCGCTCGATGGAGATCAACCTTGGCTCGCTATGATCGGCGCGCACAAGAACCCGCCGCCCCACATCGACGCGGAGGATCAGGGCGCTTGGGCCAACCGCGGTCTTATCGTGCGGAGTTGGAAAGCACGGCTCGGCGGCCGTGACATCGCTCTTCCACATTACTCGATTTTCGGAACGGAGGACGGCGGCATCCCGAGTGCTGTCGCCGAATTGTCGCCGCCCGCGGAAGTGACGGCTCTGGAGGCTGGTGACTTCCTTGAGGCGCAAGTCGAGATGCTGGTCCTGCCCCAGCGAGCGGAAGACTACTACGGGCCGAATGAGGGACTGCGTGCCGCGCTCGGGCAGCATCCTGACGACTGGCATCTGGTGCATCGCGAGGCTTCACAGAACCCCGCTCGCATCACTGCGCGAGCGGGCTCCGTTGAAGGTGTCTTCCCTGCGGTCGTGCGCGCAACGCAGAATGGGATCCAGGCAGAGTTCACGTTAAGCGGCGGTGTGGGATATGTACCCATCACGATCGCGGGTGCCGCATTGAGAGGCCCCTTCACGCTTTCACGCATCGTCAGCGGCAAGCAAGAGCCCTTCAGCGAGGCCAGTGCGGCGGGCAATGACTGGTGGCAATGCAGGTATCGTCCTGAGACTCAAACTCACGACCTGACGTTCACATTACCCGCAGGAACCGTGGAGGACGAGACCGTGTGGGTCTGGAGTCTCTCCCGATAGGACAGCCCGTCGCGGAGTGTGGCATACTCCCACTTTCATGACCCCAATTACGACGATGCATCGAGGTGAGAATATGGCCCGAATACTCCCCGAAGAGATCGACACGTACAGCGAGCAGCACACTTCCGA
>JADLCA010000327.1 GCA_020847495.1 Candidatus Hydrogenedentota bacterium
CCACTGAGGGCGTCGTTCTTGGTCGAGATCAGCTCAGGGACGGGGCCCTGGTAGCGGGGCAGGTAAACCTGAAACGCGGTGCCGCGCTCGAGGGTGCTTTGAACGGTGATGGCTCCCCCCTGCCCCACCACGATGCCGTGGACGATGGCGAGGCCCATGCCGGTGCCCTCACTGACCGACTTGGTGGTAAAGAAGGGCTCGAAGATGCGCTCGAGGGTCTGGCCGTCCATGCCGTGCCCGGAGTCGGCGACCGTGATGAGGACGTATTCCCCCACTTTGAGCCGCCCGTTGGAAGTCTGTATTTCCGTGTCGAGTTCGATGGGTTCGATGGAGAGATCGAGGACACCGCCACTGCGTTTCATGGCATGCTGGGCGTTGGTGCAGAGGTTGAGCAGCACCTGGTGCATCTGGATGGGATCGCCCATGACGGCGCCGGATTCCGGATTGAGGTGTTTTTCGACGGTGATGTTCGCGGGGCACGACGCGCGCATCAGGGCGATGACTTCCTGCGCCACGATGTGGGGATAAACGGGCGAACGCTCCGCGTCGTTCTGCCGGCTGAAGATGAGGATTTGACGGACAAGCTCACGGGCGCGGTTGGCGGCCTTGAGCACCTCGGTGAGGTACTTGCTGAGCCCGCCGTTGGACTCCGTGGCGGGCTCGGCCCTGCGCAGGCCCAGTTCGGTGTACCCGATGATGGAGGCGAGAATGTTGTTGAAGTCGTGGGCGATGCCCCCGGCGAGGGTGCCGATGGCCTGCATCTTCTGCGCCTGGCGCAGCTGCTGCTCCAGCTTGCGCTTCTCCTGTTCTGCGCGCCGGCGATCGGCGACTTCACGGCTGAGCTGTTCGTTGGCGCGGGACAGATCCGTGGTGCGATCATCGACACGCCGTTCGAGATCGTCGTAGGCCTTGCGCAGGGCGGCCTCGGCGCGTTCACGCTCCTTGCAGGCCCCGAACATTTCGGCGGCGGTGCGGAGCATGCGGATTTCTTCTGGGCTCCACGTGCGTTCGCCGGCGGTCTCGTCGAATCCCAGAAACCCGCGCCACCGGCCTTCCCAGACGACCGGCAGGAGCAGCGCCGACTTCACGGTGTAACGATCCATCGCGGGGTATTCACAGTCGATGCCGTTCGAGCGCGACGCAATGAGGGGCTCGCCATGCGCAAGCGACTCGCGCCAGCGGTGTAGTCCCTGGTTGTACACGAGGCGCATCCCGGGCGTTGGCGGACACGCGGCGGCGCCACCGCGCGCGCACGCTTCGTGGGTCAGTTCCGCATAAGGCCCCGCTTCGGTGCAGTAGCCGTTCTCGAAAAAATAGACCCGCGAACATTGCGTGGCGTGCAGCAAGTGCTCCAGCGCAGGCGTGAACGAGTCCCCCATGTCCGCGCCGGCAAGGAGCACGCCGGAACAATGGGCAAGGCCTTCCTCGTAGCGCAGGCGGCGGGCGATGGCCTCTTCAAAGCGGGTGCGTTCGTTCAGCTCGACCTGCAACTGGGCATTGCGCTCCGCGAGCTCCGCAGTGCGGGAGTGCACCTGGTGTTCAAGGGCATCGTGGGCCTCCAGCAGGGCGCGTTCCGCGCGTTCACGCTCACGGACATTATCGAGCAGCAGACGGTGTTCCGCCTCCATCGCGCGCACCGCCTGATCGCCGTCCAACACCGCCAGGTAAAAGGCCAGCGCGAGCAGCAGCGTGCCGGTGACAAGAACCAGGTGCTCCACAATCAGGTGTTGTGGATGGTTCTTGGTGAACAGCGGGATGCCCTGCAGCGCCGCCACCTCATCCAGTACGTCACTGACCTGAAAAAGCACCAAGAGCACGACGCCCGCTGTCAGCAAGACGCCAACAGACCGAAAGCGGTCGGCACGCGACAGCACGTGGCGCGACGCGAGGCAGAGCGTGAAAACGGCGACCAGGCCCAGCGCGTCGCGCGCGCTGGTGGTCATGTATCCGATTTCCGTGGCGACCCGTCCGAAGAGCTCTGCCGCCCACGAAATGGAAAGCATGAGTCCCACCCACATGAAGGTGGAACGATAGGGCTTGCGCGTCACCTCAAACTTGTCGAGCAATTGCTTCAACGGCGACTCCCTCGAAACGAACCGCTCCCCGCGGTCTCCGGCGCCGGCACGTCCGTGTGCCTGCGCAACAGAATAACTTTAACATAAAATTCGGAAAACGTGGTTTCCAAAGAGAGCAAATTCAGGAAATCGGGGTACAATTTAGTATTTAGCATAATTATTGGTAGCGAGAGGAAGGCACAAAACCGCCGAAAACGACGTGCGGCGGATGCCTTGATGACACCCGCCGCACGTGGAATAAACGCGATCTCGCTTACTTCGGGGCCATCCGGATGGCGCCGTCGAGCCGGATCGTTTCGCCATTGAGCATTTCATTCTCGACGATGGACTGGCACAGCTGGCCAAATTCACGTGGATGCCCCAGCCGCGGCGGGAACGGCACCTGGGCGCCCAGCGAGGCCTTGGCCTCTTCGGGGAGCGCGGCGAGCATGGGAGTATCAAAGAGGCCCGGGGCGATGGTGCAGACGCGCACGCCAAAGCGGGCCAATTCGCGGGCGATGGGCAGGGTCATGCCGACGACGCCCGCTTTCGAGGCGGAATAGGCGGCCTGGCCGATCTGGCC
>JADLCA010000328.1 GCA_020847495.1 Candidatus Hydrogenedentota bacterium
CCCTGCTAGTCTATGGCGACCTGCTGGAACTGAGCCGCGTCACGATCGACGATGCGAACGTGAAAGGCACCTGGATATTCGCAGCGCCACCGAGTTTCGTTGAAGGACCGGCGGGAAGCGTGTACCTGCTCGGGATGGCGAAGGACGAGATTACTCCACTGCCGGAATCGCTTCTCAGCCGTGTCGAACACAACGGAGCGTTGCGCGCCCTGTATCCGCAGCCGTCGGAAGACTTGCCCGCGATCCTTCACGGACTTGGTCTGCTCAGACTCTCACAATCCTCCTGGCTCAAGGCTCCCAAGGCCGAGCCACCCGCCGAATTCAGGCAGAACATGCTCAAGCGCCTGGTGTCTCAGCCGCCCAGCGGCTCCATTGCCGATTTGTCCATCCTCGATCCCGAACTTCCCGCCACCTATTACGCAGGCAGATGGACCACTCCAAAGCATCACACAGGGGAATTTGTTGCGCGCCGTCCGCAGGCTTACGGAGCGCCGCTTTGGGGGTTCGCCAGCCTTTCAGACGGCGAGGTGACGAGGTTCCTGGATTTTCCGCTCAAGAATGTACCGTGGCGCGGCTGCGACACCGCCTGGCATCTGCAGATGGCCATCGATCATTGCCGCGGAGCCGCTCAGCGCTTCCGGGTCCGGAATATGGCGGAAGGACCGAGTCTGGACTTCTTTTCACCACTCCCGTTATGGGCGCAGCGTCGATTGACGGTTATGGGTCGCCGGATACCCCCCGAAAAGTGCCTGCTGTCTTTCCTGATTGCCGAAGCTGATCTTCCGAAGGAAATCACTTTCCTGAAGGACTACCTCTGGCTGACGCCCGACGATTCATTTCCTACAAGCTGAGAAGGCCGATGCAGACGATAAAAGAGACGATCAATCAACTCCATAATTCATTGGCGCACTATATCGAGGCGACCTACCACATCAGCGCACCGGCCCTCATTGCGCAAAGAAAGGAATTGCTGAACCGACCGTCGGTCATTCACCAGATTCCCTACATCGAGTCAACACCGCGCTACAAGGAGGGTAAATCCTTTTCCGCAATTGAGGGAGTTCCGCCCGCGGCATTGCAGGCATATCTGGCGTTGTCGGACGCCGATGACTCGTCGCCGGCCTTGTTGCATAACCCGCCCTACAAGCACCAGTCAGACGCCATACTGCAGAGCCTTGTAAAAGGTAAAAACCTAGTCGTCATGACCGGTACAGGCTCCGGTAAGACCGAGTCGTTCCTGCTGCCTATTCTTGGCAAGCTTGCGCGCGAAGCCAGTACCACTCCCACATCGTTTCGCGATCAACCCGCTGTCCGGGCCATGCTGCTTTATCCGATGAATGCCCTGGTCAACGATCAGTTGGGCCGTCTGCGCTCGTTGTTCGGAGATCGCCGTCTGGTCGGCCTCTTCCAGAAATGGGCGAAGCGGCCTGCCAGGTTCGCCCGCTACACGAGCCGTACCCCTTATGCGGGCCTGCGGACGCGGGACAAGGATTCCCGCAAGTATCACGCATTCGACGAATTCTATGTCGAGATACAGAGGCAGTCGCAGGGACCGGTATCCGAGGAACAGGAGCAGGCAAAGAAACTCCTTCAGCAACTCAAGGCCAAGGGTAAATGGCCCGCCAAACCTGACCTGCTCGCCTGGTTCGGAGAAAAGGGTACCGAGTGGCAGGACCGAAAGACCGGCGCGTTCCGCAGGGCAGTCACCCTTCCTGATGACGTCGAACTGATTACACGCCACGAGGTCCAGGAAGCGCCTCCCGACCTGGTTGTGACGAACTACTCGATGCTCGAATACATGCTGATGCGCCCGATTGAGCGTCCCATCTTCGACCGGACACGCACCTGGCTGGAGCAGAATCCGCATGAAAAGTTTCTGATCGTACTCGATGAGGCGCATCTCTATCGCGGCGCAGCCGGTGCGGAAGTCGGCCTGTTGCTGAGGCGTCTACGGGATCGATTGAATATTCCCCCCGAACGATTTCAGGTCATATGCGCAACCGCCAGTTTCAAGGACGGCGAGTACGCCCCGCAATTTGGCGCGCAACTCGCGGGCGTTCCCATGGAGAGCTTCGTCGCGATCCAAGGCGACTTCGACTGGAGGGAGCACGCGGCAACCGGCAACAAGAAGGACGCGGAGATCCTTGCGGCCATTGACCTCGCGTCGTTTTATGCCCAGGAAAACGATGAAAGCCGAATGAAGCTGATCGAACCCTGGCTGAACCATCGCCACGTAGCGGGCGAGTCAACTCTGGAGACCGTTCTTTTCCAGTCCCTGCAGGATTTCGCGCCATTGGGCCTGCTGATCAATACGACGATGAAGCAGGCCCGCCCTATTGAGGAATTGGGCCAGGCGCTATTTCCGGACAGCCCGAAAAACGAGGCTGATACGGCGGCGACCGTGCTCATGGCGCTTGGAAGCATCGCCAGGCCGGACGCGAAGAGCCCCGGATTGCTGCCTTGCCGGATTCACAACTTCTTTCGCGGGCTTCCCGGTCTCTGGGTCTGCATGGATGCTGAGTGCAGCGAATTGGCTGAGAGCAAACGCAGCGGTATTTGCGGCAAAATGTACAGCCAGCCGCGCGAACGCTGTGGCTGCGGCGCGCGCGTCCACGAGTTCTTCACGTGCCGTTTCTGCGGCACCGCATATGCGCGGGTGTACACGGATGACGTTGACTCCCCTTCGGCCCTTTGGTCCGAACCGGGCAGACGGTTGCGGATGGAAGAAGGCGAGACCAGTCCCCTCCTGCCGCTCGATATGCTGCTTGAACTTCCCAACCCTGCCAATCCGACCGAGTTGGCGGATTACGATCTGGAGACCGGACGGCTCAATCCCAATCAGCATGGCCCCCGCATGCGTAGTGTTCATCTGCGCCATGATCGCGTGACGCCGCCGCCGGATGAGAACGGCGATGTTGACGCCAGCATGGAGGCGCGCGGCCAGTTTATCCCTTGCGCATGTTGCGGCAAGAGCGCGAGATACGGCCGCTCCACCGTTCAAGACCACCAGACGAAGGGTGATCAGCCGTTTCAGGCGCTCGTGGCGAAGCAGATTCAGATTCAGCCCGGTAATGCGACGCCGCCCTCCCGCTTTGCTCCCTTGCGGGGCCGCAAGGTCCTTGCCTTTTCCGACTCGCGCCAGGTCGCGGCGCGCCTTGCTCCGAACCTGCAGATGTACTCTACGCGCGATTCTCTGCGCCCCCTTATCGCGTGGGGCTACACGAGGCTTTTGTCGGTTGACGCGTTGAAGCCCTATGTGGGCCTGAGCGATTTATATCTGGCGATTCTCCTCGCATCGAAAAAGCTTCGTGTGCGGCTGAGACCCGAACTCAAACCGGCCGAGAGTTTCGCCGCCGAGGATGTCGTGGATTTGGCCGTGGAGAACGGCAGCGCGGATACAGACACCGGCCTGCAGTTCCTGCTCATGAAGCTCCGCACCGAGATACCACCACAGGCGCTTCTTGAGGACATCATCACCACCATCCAGG
>JADLCA010000329.1 GCA_020847495.1 Candidatus Hydrogenedentota bacterium
AGACTGGTGCGTATTCAAAGAGCTTGGACCCGCCTCCGGTTGGTGGCGCGATCGCTGCCAGGGTCCGGTGCTCGTCGAGCATCCGGACAAGCCCGGCGCGAAGGCGCTGCACGTGCGGCGACCCGACGAGCGCGATCCCGACGCCGCAATCTGGAACTTCCCCAACGGGCGTACGGGCAGCGTCACAATCCGGCTGCAACTCCAAAGTGGTTTCGCAGGCGCAAACATCGCGCTCCACAACCGTTTCTTCAATCCCGGCGATCCCGACGGCATACGCTTGGCCATGTTCAATCTCGCGATCCCATCCGATGGAAACATTGGTCTTGGTCAACGGATAGAGCCAGGCCGCATGTGCGAATTACTGCTGGCCTGGAACCTCACCCAGCATCGGTGCGATGTTCACCTCGACGGGCAATGGGTGGTTTCACTGCCACTGCTCAATCAAACCGATAATGGAATCAGCTATCTACGGCTTGGATCCGCAGCGCAGCACCCAGATACGGCCGGTTTCCTGATTGAGTCTGTTGCAGCCGGCGTTACTGAACCAAAAACATTGCCGATTGACCTGATGGAAGGCGCAGCCGGCCAATAGCTGCTGCCCATGTGGCTTCTGGAGAAAGCGACGTGAAAAAGATCACTGTTGAGGAAACAGGAATCCTCTACCGCAATCCGATTCCCCATGTGCGCAGTGTGCAAGCCTATTTCCCATCGCTTGTCTCGCTGGGTGGAGGCGAGCTGGTCGCGACAATTGCACTCGGGGAAGCCTTCGAGGCCGTCAACCTGCGCACGAACGTGTGCCGCTCGCTGGACCACGGGATGACCTGGACTCTAGAGGGTCCCATCTACCCCGGAACAACGGACCGTGTCACATCTGATGTGTCACGACTGACCGCTTTGCCGAACGGCGATCTCGTCGCCTTCATGGTGCGACACGACCGCACGGAGCATCTAGACGAAGGTCTTACTAATCCTGAGAATCTCGGTTTCGTGCCCACGGAGCTACTGCTGCTCCACTCGCATGATCGCGGGCACACTTGGTCATCCCCGGAGACTCTGAACCCACCGCTTATCGGGCCCTCGTTCGAGTTGTGTAGTCCAATCGTCGTATTGCGCGATGGCCGCTGGCTCTTGCCGACCTCAACGTGGCAGGGATGGGACGGCTCGTGCCCGAACGGTATTCGCACGGTCGCGCTGTTCTCGCACGACGGCGGCACTACATGGCCCGACTGGCGCGACATCATGGTTGAAGAAGGCGCGCGCGTGCACTTCTGGGAAAGCAAAGTGGTGGAGATGCCAGACGGCCGCCTGCTCGCCGTTGCGTGGACGTACGATGCCGATGCAGGATGCGATCGCGAGAACCACTTTGCATTAAGCGAGGATGGCGGCAATACGTGGACGAAACCCATCCCTACCGGTCTCCATGGCCAAACGCCGAGCATCATCGCGTTGGGTGACACACAGGTATTGTGCGTCTACCGGCGCATGGATACGCCCGGGCTCTGGGCCAATGCCTCGCACCTTGATGACACCCGATGGGTCAATGACTGCGCTGTCCCGCTGTGGGGCGCGCAGGCCGCGGGCCTCACCGCGTCAACCGCCAACATGTCGCAGAACTTCGCATCCCTCCGCTTCGGCGCGCCATGCATCACGCGCCTCGAAGACGCCCGGATCCTCGTCGCCTTCTGGTGTTATGAAGAGGGCAGCTCCGTGATCCGCTGGTATCGACTTTGCTGTGGACCGCCCTGATTCAGGTGAAGTACTATTCATTACCGAGGAGTCAGGAAGATGAACACCAACCTTCGCCTGTCACCTTGTGGTTCAGTCTTTTCAGATTGACATGTTTATTCTTACATATGTTCTCAATGAGGCTGGAGAAACCACAATGCATATTTTCATAGTTTACTGCCATCCCAGCGAAGATTCCTTCACTCGGCATGTGAGGGATGAGTTCATACGCGGACTTCAATCCGCCGGACATACTTACGAAATATCTGACCTGTATAAAATGAATTTCCAAACAGATATGAGCGAAACAGAATACTCGCGCGAGTCCAGCTGCAACGATAAGCTGCCGCTAAGCGAAGATGTAATTGCCGAACAGGAAAAGATTAACCGGTGCGATGTTATTGATTTCATTTATCCGGTCTTCTGGACTGAAGCGCCCGCAAAGTTAATCGGATGGTTTGACCGCGTGTGGACCTACGGTTTTGCTTACGGCGACCGTAAAATGAAGAAGCTTAGAAAGGCAGTCTTCTTGGTTATTGCGGGACACACACTCGATCACTTGAAAGAGTATGGTCATTACGATTCAATGAAAACAGTTATGCTCGGCGATAGAGTTCTTGACAGAGCCGAAAGCAAGGAAATGATAATACTCGACGGCACAACAAAATCTAACCCCGAACTCCGTGAGGCAAATTGGAATAAGCACTTGAAAGCTGCGTTTGAGGTGGGGAGGAGTCTGTAAACGCCTCATTGGAAAGATCAAATGAGGTGCTCAAGTTTGCTTTATGAAAATAGCAAGAGTAACAACAATACAATTGCGCAACTAGAGGAAGTGGGTTTCGACACGCCTCCATCAGTGTATGGTGCGTGAGGCAACCTGAGGGGACAGGATGAAAGCGTGGGCCAAAGTGTCCAGCCGGGGTCTGCCAGAGTACGGGGTATCGGAGGGGAGTTTCCTAGAATGAAGTACGGTACGCTGTTCTTTCTCGCCGCCTGTGTGTCATGCGCATCACTTCGCGGGGCAGCCCCAAACGAACGAACCATGGAATCCTACGACGTGGTCGTATACGGCGGCACCTCGGGCGGTGTCGCTACTGCCATCCAGACGGCGCGGATGGGCAAGAGCGTCGTGCTGATTGAACCGGGCAGTCACATCGGCGGCTTGAGTTCCGGCGGACTCGGCGCGACGGACATCGGCAACAAAGGCGCCATAGGCGGGATTTCGCGAGAGTTCTATCAGCGTTTGGGCGCTCATTACGGCAAGCCGGAAGCGTGGACCTTCGAGCCGCACGTGGCGGAAGATACCTTCAAAGCAATGCTTGCGGATGCCAAAGTCCCGGCGGTGCTGAATGAGCGCCTCGATCTTAGCGGCGGCGTGACGATGGATGGAAGGCGCATCGTCTCGATACGCATGGAGAGCGGCCGGCGATTCGAGGGTCGCGTCTTCATCGATACCACCTATGAAGGCGACCTCATGGCGAAGGCGGGAGTATCCTACCATGTCGGGCGTGAGGCCAATGCGACCTACGGTGAAACCTTGAACGGCGTGCAGACGAAGAACGCAAAATACCATCAGTTTGATGCCCCCGTGGACCCGTATGTGGTGGAAGGTGATCCTTCCAGCGGTCTTCTGCCCGGGATTCAGGAGGGCGGCCCCGGCGAAGAAGGCAGCGGCGACAAACGCGTCCAAGCCTACAACTTCCGCATGTGCCTCACCGACGATCCACAAAACCGCATGCCGTTTCCGAAGCCTGAGGGCTACGATCCGCTGCGCTACGAACTTCTGCTCCGTTACTTGAATACGGGAAACTGGACCGTACTCAAGCTGTCAACGCCAATGCCCAACCGCAAGACCGACACGAACAACAAAGGCGCGTTCGCGTCGGACAACATCGGCATGAACTACGAGTATCCGGATGGCGACTATGCCACGCGCGAGCGCATCTTCGAGGAGCACAAGACCTATCAGCAGGGTCTCATGTGGTTCCTGGCGAACGACCCGCGCGTCCCAAAACACGTGCAGGACGAGGTCAACCAGTGGGGATTGGCCAAAGACGAGTTCATGGATAACGGTGGATGGCCACACCAGCTCTATATCCGCGAAGCGCGCCGCATGATTTCCGACTATGTCATGACGCAGCACGACTGCCAGGGAAACCAGAAGGCGGAAGATCCCGTCGGCCTTGCGGCGTACACGATGGACTCGCATAACGTGCAGCGCTACGTGCACGAGGGCCGGGTGCTCAACGAGGGCGATGTGGAAGTCGGCGGGTTCCCCCCCTACCCCATCTCGTTCCGGTCAATCCGGCCCAAACAGGAGGAGTGCGAGAACCTCCTCGTGCCGGTATGCCTGTCGGCCTCGCACATCGCATACGGTTCCATTCGCATGGAACCCGTGTTTATGGTGCTGGGCCAATCCGCGGCAACCGCTGCCTGTATGGCAATCGACGCCAACACTGCGGTGCAGGAAGTCGATGTGCCGCGCCTCATGGAACGCCTGAAACAGGACGCCCAGATTCTGGAGTGGAAGCCCTGAGCCGGATGCAGCCCGTTCACTCGACCGCCATTGTGAACTCGACACGCTGCGACGGCTGCAGGCCCACAGGACCCATCAGCCCGGATTCGAGACACCATGCGTCGCGCAGAATGCTGTCGTCGTGCCACTTGCGGTTCTGCAACGTAGCTTTCACATCATCGAAGATATCCCAGCGCATGCGATTCGCGAGCAGGTTTGCCACGACCACATCGATGCGGTTATCTCCCGGGCGCGCGAGCCCCGTGATGTCCACCCGGTAGGGAGGCCAAACCCGTGTTCCCGCGAGCCGTCCGTTGACCCACACCTCGGCACAATACCCCACCCTGCCGAGATCGAGTTCAAGACGCACACCCTCCCGGCAGTAAATCTCATCAAGCGAGAAACTACGTGAATACAGCGCCTTTCCGCTATACCACTGCAAACCATGGCCCGTCCACGATCCCAGCGGCACCTCCACAGGCGCGCACCGCACTCGCACCGGTTTCATCAGACCGTGCTGTCCTGACGCGAGGGTTACGCGCAGCGCGAGAACACTCGCACGCAGAAGCCGGGGGACCTCACACCATTGACCAGCAAACGTCACGGGCATGCCATCTATATGCATTGCCCAATCACCTTCCACCTCGGGACGGTGAATCGCTACCGTACCCGGAGGCAAGGGCAGGCGGTACAGCACCGTCTCCGGCATGGGGACGTCAAAGGGATGACGCGGTTCGCCAAATGGCTTCTCCGGAGGCGCGACATACTCCCACGCCGGCTCCCACGCGGTTCCCTCGATGGACGCCTCCCAGCTGCCGTCCGTGTGGAACGGCACACTCGTGCCGTAGCTGGAAAGGAACTCGCCTTCGACGAGCAGCGCCTGCGCGTCTGCCGCTGCGACACGAAGTGTCACTTCTCCCGGACGCAAACCGGCGCTTTCAATAAGCGCCGCCTGCTTGCCGCCTTCACCCTTGCCAATCGGGACATCATCGAGAAACACCTGAAATGGGCTGGGACACACCACCGCCAGGCGGACCCTCGCGACATCCTGCGGCAAAACAAACCGCTTGCGGCACTGCAGGTTCCTTCCACCAATGACAGGCGTGAAGAACCGCGTCAACTCAAAGGGATGGTAGCGGTTCAGCGAGATGAAGGCGCCGTTCCACCGTGTGCGATACCGGTCAGCGCCTTCGTCCGGGTGCAAGGTATCCAGGATCTTGATGGAACGCCATTCGGAGTCATCATAGGAAGGCAACTGCCAACCGTCTTCGGTCGCGCTGCATGCCCGAGTCCAGCGAATACGCGCAACCGGCACCTCCAATTCGGACTCGCGGACATCTATCGTCCACTCGCGGTCCAAACGCTCCGGCGCGGGCAGGAAGGTCCATCCGCCCGAGAGGTTCACAGCCTCGGGCGGCCCTTCTACCGGCTCCTCGCGGACGACGTGCTGTACATCGCTGTCCGTCCAAAGACGGCCAGTGAAGGTCGCCGCGCCCGCTGCGGCCGGCAACCAACCTTCCACATGCACGGCGTTTGCAGAGGTCAGGTCCGCGCGGACTTCCCGCAAGCTTGTCGCAATGACTTCAATACCGCCTTCAGGCGGGACATTCGACGTATCGAAGACCAGGAACGCGCCCTGGGAGGGGTCCAGACAAAGATCAATCTCGGTGAATTCGCCGCGTCGCGTAAACGGGATACCGCTCGTGACCTCCCCTGTCTCGGGAGACCACCGTTCGGGCATGCCCGCACACCGCAGCTTGACCCGGCCCGAATAGGCCTCGCGTCCTCCATTGACAATCCAGTAGATGTCGCGGCCATCCTTGCGCACATGCTGGTAACGGATACTCGCGGAATCTCCGCGAAGTACCTCGACGTCGCGCCCCAACGTCTCCGCCACAAGAGGGAGAGTCGCGTCAAGAGTCGTGAGTGTCGTACCCTGCGCCTCCAGGTCTTTCCGAAACTGGACCAGGAACGGGTCATCTTTCCCCTCTTCCCCGGAGTCCGTGGGCCACATCTCATGCACGACGACCACCCCTCCGCTTAGCGCGAACAGGCGGATTTGCTCCGCCTCGGAGCGCCGCAGACAGCGAAGACCCGGCACAACCAGCGCGCGATAGCGTGCACGGCCCGCGATCAATGCGGCATCCTGAATCTGAGCCCGCAGCAGCGAAGGGGGGTCGATGACATCAACGTCAACCTGACTGGCCACGAGCCGCTCGACAGTCTGCTGAGTTGTGCCCGGTCCGTAACCGGACCACTGGTTGCACTGCGGATAAAGGACAGCCACGTCCACAACCGGCGCCGCATCGCTGAGCATGAAGCTGATACGGCGAACGTGATCGGCCAGTGTCCGGAAATACTTCCAATAGGGATTCTGGACAAACCAGGAACTCGGCCAGTCGTCCATTGTGGCCGGAGTATCCATGGCGTATCCAAAGTAATGCGGCACGAAAAAAGTCAGCCCGTGGGCACTCAGCATGTTGAATCCGTAGCGTGCCATGTCGAGGTTGAAAGACCAGCCAGGACCTCCCAGCGCCTCGGAGCCCGCCTGCGGCCAGTTGTACAAGTGCGCGATGCTCGCAGCCTGCTTGGGCTTCCATGCGCCGATTGTGCGCGGCCAGGTGTAGCGGAAGTCCTCGTTGTCCGCGGTGGGAATCTGCAGGTGGCTCATGCTCCGCATGTAGTCCCCCTGAGTGATGTAGCGGTTGAGTTCCTCGACGGTATGCCCGGTCAATCTCAGGTGATGCTCCCCGCACCAGTCCGCGATCTGCTTGAACCAGGCCTCTTCGTAAAACGTCGTGAATACGTCGTAGTAGTCGCAGCGGACGCGCGGCGTGATTGGCCCGATGTCATGAGAAAGGCCAGGCAGCAAAGGGACAAGGTCGTAACCCTTGATGTCCCTGAACCGCGCTTCAAATTCCTCGACCCAGACATGATGTTCGGGGCTCTTGCCAGCATCGTTCATGATCTCATCGAAAAACACGCCGGGAATGGTGCTGCCGAAATGGGTTCCATACCTGCGCGCATATTCTTCGTGCGTGATGTCCATGAAATCGCGCACCGTCTCCGGGTTCATGTAATTGATGCCTTCGTGGTACGGCTCGAACACGTATCCGGTTATCAGCCACACACCCTCCGGGCATTGCCAATGTCCCGTTCCGTTCAGCGGAGACAGGTCCGTGAGCGAAGCCGGGTCGAGCGCGTTTTCGCCCGCCAGACGCCCGGCCACCACAAAGCGCGCATGTTTGACAGCGATGGCTACCGATGCAGGGCCTTTCACGCGCGATTGCACGAGCCGCAACGCCTTCTGACTGTTCCGCTCGGGGTTCCTCTTCAGGACCCGCCCGCCCGCGGAACCGCTGGGCCACTTGTCTTCGTCATAGATCCACGGCCTAAAACCCCGTTGTGCCCCATATTCGACGCAGGTATCCACGGCACGCCACCAGCCTTCGCTGAAGTATGGCGTCTCGCCCGACTCTATTCCCGCCCGGGCGTGCATGAACGCCCCGTAGACCCCATTGTCCAGCATCTCATCGATCTGGCGTTTAAGCTCCTCAGGATCCAGCGTGCCATTCCAAGCCCAGAAGGGCGTGAGGGAGTATTCGTGCGGCGGGTCGGCGAACCGCTCTTCCAGGGTCTGCGCCATGGACACGCACGTGAGCGCGAGACAAAGGAGGGCAGGCCGCACACAGACCGCTATACCGGAACTACTTGACGTCATGGTCGTCTCTCCGTGAATAGCCTTGAAACAGTGACTCAAGTCAGGTCAGATACGTAGTCCGCATACGGAAAGTCATCCAGCTTCCCCTCGAAGAAGATCAGCGCGCCATGAATCGACGCGTCCTTTCCCGGTTCAATGTCGGGGAAGAAGGGATCGGCATGGACGCAGGGATGCCGTGCGTTACTGACCATGGACAGCGTGTGCTTGCCCCATGTGAACGCGAAGAGGCGGTCTCCTTTGTTCGACACGGTTATGGCCATCGGCACATCAGCGATGCGCTTTCCTTTTGTGCGCCATCCCACGCGATAGGCTTCCTGCGCGTCCGGCAACTCCATGGCGCGGGCGATGGAAACCCAGCCCTGACCGGGAAGATGCACGAACTTGTTGTCCCGCGTGTAATCGCCGAACTCGCTGATGGCGCGCAGGAACGCGCACGTCTGCAGGGTAATATCCTTCAGCGGTTCCGCGCTTCCATTCCGGATGTGCAGTTCGAGCTCAACCACGCTGGCGTCCCGTTTCCGAAGGCTGCCGCCAAATACAATACCGTTGGGCAACGTGCGCTCAAAGGAGAGCCCCTCCGGGGACTCTACCCATGCGACTCTGGGCAAGTCGTGGAAGACAGTATCAATTCCCGGATTGATATGGCTGAGAAAGATGAGCCCCTGGCTGGTGAAGATGGCTTCCGGGAAATCCAGCCAGATGTAATCTTGGCTGGGCCATGCGGGGCTCACCCAAGCGATGTGTTCCCACGGATAGTGAGGCCGCCAGAGTCCGGGAAGGATCCGGATGCCCTTTGCCTGGGTTTCATACGTCTCGGCGGGTGCTGGCGATGGCGCTTCCGCGGCGCCAGCGCGGCGAAGCAGACCGCCCGCGAGTGCCGCGCCTCCTACCCCAAGAAAAACGCGCCGTGTGTACTTGGAACTCGACCCTTTGACACCGCATTGTGGATTCATGGCCCGGTTCTCCGCGTGTTTCGTTGCATTCCCATTACTCTACACCAACGCAAGCCGTCACGGCGCAAGCGCGCGTGGCACAGGCGCCCTCGCCTGTGTCCCATCCTTCCTCCGCGCAAATGGGCGCCAGCCCCGCCTCACGCGCCAGCCCCGCCTCACGCGCCATCCCGTTCCCCCAAGGCCTCTTCCACGTAGGCTTTGACCGTGCGCCGATCAAGACCCAGCCTCTGGGCGGCGCCGCTATAGGTACCGGTATCTTTGTACACACGCAAGCAGTACTCGCGCAGAAGCTGGTTCGCGTCCAGTTTCGTCTTTGCCACTGCATCGAGGAAACCATCCGCCACGGCACCCGGCGCAACCGGCGCGGGGAAATACTCCCTGCGTACCATCACATTGCGCACGCACTGCTCGAGTTCACGCACATTTCCGGGCCATGGATAGTTTCTCGGAAGATGGGCCGCAATCCAAGTCTCGACCTCGGACGCAAGCACGTCGGCTTCCGTTTCGCCCACCGCACGCCGGGCGATGAAACGAAGCAGGTTCCGGAGCTGCTCGGGGGAATCCGCGATCTGCTCACGCAAGGACGGCGTCACGATGATGTCCGAACAAAGCCGGTAATAGAGGTCCTGACGAAAACGTCCCGAGCGCACGGCTTCCGCCAAGTCGCGGTTCGTGGCCGCAATAATCTTGCCTCGAAACGGCCGGCTCTTCGTTTCGCCAATCCGCCGGAACGTGCGGTCCTGAAACACCCGCAACAGCTTGACTTGAATGAACGGGTCCAACTCGCCCAGTTCATCCAGAAAGACCGCGCCACATTCGTGGCAGGTCTCGAAGTACCCCTGGCGATCCCCCACCGCCCCCGTGAACGCGCCCTTGACGTGCCCGAACAATTCCGACTCTATCAGACCGGGCGACAATTCCGACAGGTTCACGGGGTAGTAACACGCGGCGCAATTCACGGCAGGCCGCCTGCTACGGGCATCGAAAGGGATGTACCGCGAATAGGCGATGGCTCGCGCCACGAGTTCCTTGCCCGTGCCTGAGGGACCGGTTACGAGGGTGGTGACGTCCCCCATTCGCGCATAGAGCACGCGCCGGTACCGCTGCATGTCGCAGGTGAAGATCGATTGCCACGTCTCCGCCCGCAGTTTCGCCGATGCGCGGGAACCTCCGATGATGTTGTCGAAAATATGATGAAACGCGCGGCGCAGTTGAAAGAAGCATGCAAACAGATGATCGCACTCTTCGATACTGGAGAAGTGCAGCCCGGACACGCCGAAGTAATGATGAACGTCCCGAGCAAAGGTGTCATAGAAGCCCATGGGAGCCGGCGTTCCGTCCTTTTCGGGAGTGCTCTCCACAATGTATTCGAAGAACGCGCGTTCATACCGGTTGTACAGGAGGTGTAACACGACATTCTCGTACAAGTCCAAGTCTCCGCCACCTGAAGTGCACAGCTTCCCCGATAGCCGCTGGCGCGTCCGGTCTGCCAGCTCCAGTGCCAGCCTCGTCATGGCTTCGATATTGGGCCGCATGGCAACCTGACCGGTGTGCTTGTGCCAGGCGGGGTCCGTGTCGATGAAGGCATCTCCCAGGACCTCGCGTTCGAAAGTAATGCGCTCCGGTGAAAAGGGATTGCAGTAACTCAGGCGGGCCAGTGCCTGCGCCGTGCGACGGTCTTGTTCTGAGAATAGAGCCATCGGCGGTCTCCTCGTGTACATGATATGTACACGCATTATACATCCCTCGCCAGACAACTCTTCCAGATTCACACTACCAAATAGATCGCCCAGCTACAACTCCATATTTAGCAATAAGTTACAAGAACGCTCGCAGACAGCTCACTTTGGCGCACGGCTTGCATCCTCGCTAGATGGCAATACTCGGAAAACGATCCAGGAAGGAAGGGACCATGTCATCTGAACTCATGCGCTTGACCAACGATAGGCACCTAAACCGCGTGCGCGTCCCGCTCGTGACTGTCCTCTCGATTATCGCTGTCTGCTGCTCCTCGCCTGCGGCGGAAACAGACAAAGCGCCGGCGAAGATTGGCGTGTACGACTCGCGCGCGATTGCGGTGGCATTCGCAGGCTCGAAGATTCATGAGGAACAGTTGCGAATGGTCGCGGACAAATCCAAGGCGGCAAAGGCTGCTGGAGACACTGCGCAGGTCAAGGAATTTGAGGATCAAATGCGGCAACAACAGAAAGAGCTGCACAGGCAAGGGTTCAGCACGGCTCCGGTGGACAAGCTGCTGGCTTTGGTCAAGGACGAGGTCGCGCGTGTCATGAAGGAAAAGGAAGTTCCGATGTTGGTGTCCAAGTGGGACAAGGACACTCTCGCCAAGTATCCGGACGCCAAACAGGTCGATGTGACCATGGCCTTGGCCGACGCCTTCCATCCGAATGAAAGGCAGCGCAAGAACGCAGTGGAAGTCCAGAAGCACAAACCCGTACCGCTGGACGAATTGGAGAAACACCTTGAGAAAGAGGGGCATTGAAGTCTCCCACTCCCAGGGGTGTGGTGGACTACGGAGAAGGAGCTATCTCATGTGCTCAATTTTGAAATGCATTGTCCATGTCTCGCGTGCCGCCTTTGGCGCACTTCTTTGCCTCCTGTGTTTTGCGCTGGGCGCCTCCCCCGCGTGGGCCGCCGGACTTCTCGTGGCGGACGGTGGTCTCGGCGGCCAACTGGAAATCCGCGACCACACGGTCCATGTCACCATCAACAACGGAATCGCCGTGACGGAAGTTGAGCAAGTCTTCTTCAACATGGAAGACCGCGTGGTCGAGGCGCTGTACACGTTTCCGGTGCCGGCTAGCGCGTCCGTGGCGAACTTCAGCATGTGGATCAACGGCACGGAGATGATCGGCGAAGTGGTCGAGAAGCAGCGCGCCCGCGAGATCTACGACAGCTACAAGCAACAGCGCAAAGACCCCGGACTCCTTGAGCAAACGGACTACCGGACCTTCGAGATGCGCGTCTTTCCTATCGCGGCGCAGTCCGAACAGCGCGTCCAGATTGCGTACTACCAGGAACTGGACCACGACGACGACTGGGCCACCTACGTATATCCTCTGGCAACTAATGCACGAGGCGGCGTGGATTCGCGCGTGTCCGGCAGATTCTCGCTGACGGTCCAGGTGCGCTCGGAAATCCCGATTGTCGAACTTGATAGCCCCAGCCACGACGGCGACGTGGTCCTCTCGGCGCATAGCGACTCGTTCCAGGAAGCAAGCCTCGAGTCGCCGGAAGGCTCCCTGGCGCAGGACGTGGTCATCGCGTATCGCGTGACGCGCCCGCGCACCGGTATCGACCTGATCACCTCGCGCCAGAACGGCGAGGACGGCTACTTCTGCATGATGATCACGGTCGGTGAAGAGTTGCAGGGCGCGGATGCGGCCATGGACTATGTCTTCGTGCTGGACATCTCCGGCAGCATGTCGGCGGATCGCAAGCTGGACACGTCGAGCAACGTAGTCGAGGCCTTCTTCGACGTGCTTGGCGAGAATGACCGTTTCGAGATCGTGACCTTCAACACCGAGCCCTACCAGTGCTTCCAACAGCTCACCGCGCCGGAACCGGCAGCCCTCGAGCAGGCGCGTGCTTTCCTCGGCGACCAACGCCCCAAAGGCGGCACCGTCTTGCAGGCGGCCATGCGCACGGCCTACGGCTACGCGCAGGCGGACGCGGACCGGCCGCTGAACGTCGTTATCCTGAGCGACGGATTGACCGAACAACGCGACCGGCCCGCGCTCCTGGAATTGATTCAGACACGCCCGCAGAACGTCCGCGTTTTCTGCGTGGGCGTGGGCAATGACATCAACCGCCCGCTCCTGGAGCAACTCGCGGAAGATGCGGGCGGCTTGGCGGCACTCGTGTCGCGCAGCGACGATTTTGAGCGGCAAGCCCGCGCGTTCCGCCGAAAGCTCACAAGGCCCGTCGCGACCAATCTCGAAGTGACCTTCCCCG